>NZ_RBLT01000124.1:0-992 GCF_003989315.1 Microbacterium sp. HSID17254 | reverse complement strand
CTGTGGGGGCGGGCGTGTGTGGCCCCGGGGAGGGACGGGTGTGGGCGTACATCGGGCAGGCGCTCTGATGTGGGGGGGGTGGGGGGAGTGGCAGTGGGGGGTGGCGGCGCTGGTGGCGGCGGGACCAGGAGCGCGGATGCCACACGTGGAACGTCGTGGTGGTGAAGAGCGCAGCAACTATGCGGGCGGTGGTCTTCGACGCCGCGACGGCCGTCCTCGGCCTGAACCTGCTGCTCACCCCCGAGGCCATGCAGGGCTGGGGGTGGCGGATCCCGTTCCTCCTGGCGCTGCCCCTCGGCGTCGTCGGGCTCTACCTGCGCAGCCAACTCGGCGAGACGCCGGAGTTCACCGCGGTCCGCGACGCCGACTCCCCACCACCCCCGCCCGTCGACCGCCCGCTCCGCCGCGCCCTGCTGCTGGTCGGCGTGGCGACCCTGCACACGGTCGGCTTCTACGTCGCGTTCACCTACGTCCAGACCTTCAGCATCGGCCTGGGCTTCTCCCCCGTCACGGCCACCGGCGCCGTCGTGATCTCGCTGCTGGCCGGCGTCGCGCTGGTGATCGCAGCGGGCCGGCTGTCGGACCGGGTCGGCCGGCGCCCGGTACTGATCGGGGCTGCGCTGGCGATCGCGCTGACGTCCTACCCGCTGGTGGCCGGGGTGACGGCCGCGTCCGGGTTCTGGTCGCTGACCCTGTGCGTCGTCCTGCTGGGCGCGACACCGGCCTTCTACCCCGGCGTGGCGCCGCTCACCTACATCGCGCTGTTCCCGGTGCACGCGCGCGGCACCGGCGTCTCGCTGTCCGACAACATCCCCGTCGCGGTCGTCGGCGGCACGTGTGTGTGCCTGTGCCAGTGGCTGATCGAGGCGACCGGCGACGATCGGGCTCCGGCGTTCGTCCTCATCGGAGCGGCCGCGATCAGTGGGCTCGCCGCGCTCGGCCTGCGCAGCGTGCTGCCCGCCCGTACGACCACGACGGTCACCGCGCGGCTC
>NZ_RBLT01000123.1:0-992 GCF_003989315.1 Microbacterium sp. HSID17254 | reverse complement strand
CCCCCGGGAAGGGCGAGTACTCGCGCACCGAGCTGCTCGCCCGCCAACGCGAGCTGCTGCGGCTGGACGTGTCCGTGCAGCCCCTGGACGGCGCCGAACACGTCATCCGCCGGCACGCCCCCCGGCCGATCGCGACCCTTCTCGCGGACAGACGCGAAGGTGTTGTGCGACTCGCCGGCATCGTGACCGCCGTCGAGCGCCGAGTCGACAGACGTGGTCGACCCTGGGCCATCTGCACGATCGAGGATCTCGATGCCTCGATCGAGGTGCTGTTCTTCGCCGACGCCTTCGCCGCTCACAGCAGCGACCTCACCACGGATACCGCACTGGCCGTACACGGCCGGACGAGCCTGCGAGGCGACACCCTGACCGTGCTCGCCGGCTCGCTCGTCCGTCTGGAGCTCGGCGACGGGAGCGGGCCCGTCCTCGAGATCACGGGCCTGCCCCGGTTGGTCGACGAGGACACCGCGATCGAGCTTCGGCAGACGCTGCAGGCACACCACGGCGACACTCCGGTCCGGATACGTCTGGTCTGTGTGTCGGGACCGCGGAGGCTGGCGCTCGACCACTACCCCGTGACGCCGGCAGCGGCCCTCATGGGCGAGCTGAAAGCGATTCGCGCAGTCACGGGGGCCACGCTCTAGGCTTCCCGTGGCGTCGCCTCGCAGGCGCCGGGCCAGGCTCGCGGGCGGACCGCGACCCCTGCTCGGCGCGCGCCACATCAGCTGCGAACTCGCCCGGCTGCTCACCGCCACCCAGGCACGCCCGATCGCGACGTGACAGTCCCGGAAGCATTCCACCGGCCCACTCGGCGCAGTCCGCCGTCGCTCGTCACCGTTGCAGCGGCTGCCGCTCGTCGGCGCCGGTCGGCGCGTGCCCGGCCCACTGACCGTATGCACGGTCGGCACGCGGCTGGGCACCCCCCCGCTCCTCTGCTCCCGCATCCTCGGCATCGGCCGCGGGACGACCGAGATGATGGACGAGATCATCGC
>NZ_RBLT01000122.1:0-1019 GCF_003989315.1 Microbacterium sp. HSID17254 | reverse complement strand
ACCGCTGATGTACCGGCTGTTGCGCGCCTACGGGGCGCAGGTCGAGACCGTCGAGGTCCCCGCGGTGGTCGGGGGCTGGCAGCAGGCCCGGCGGGACCGGGTCGCCCGGGTGCGCGCCGAGCACCCCGGGTCGTGGTGCCCGGACCAGTACAACAACCCGGACAAGGTCGCCGCGTACGCGCCGATCGCGGCCGAACTCTGGCACCAGCTCGGCCGCACGGACGTCCTGGTCTGCTCGGTGGGGACCGGCGGCCACTCGTCCGGGATCTCCCGCGCGCTGCGGCGCCACCAGCCCGACCTGGAGGTCGTCGGCGTCGACACGATCGGCTCGACGATCTTCGGGCAGCCGGCCCGGCCCCGGCTCATGCGGGGGCTCGGATCGAGCATCCACCCGCGCAACGTCGACCACGGCACGTTCTCCGAGGTGCACTGGGTCGCCCCCGACGAGGCGGTGTCGGCGTGCCGGGCGATGGCGAGCGCGCGCTATGCGAGCGGGGGCTGGAGTGTGGGCGCCGTCGGCGTCGTCGCCGGGTGGCTCGCCCGCACCCGTCCACCCGGTACCCGGATCACCGCGGTCTTTCCGGACGGCCCGCCGCGGTCCTTCGACACCGTTTACAACGACGACTTCTGTTGTGACCACGGCATCGAGGTCGGGGTGCCGCCGCTGGGCGATCCGGACGAGATCTACCGCTCGGACCGCAGCGCGGTCAGCCGGTGGACCCGGTGTGACGACGTCGTCGCCCCCGGGACCCTCTGATCCGCGGGTGGGACCGCTACCGCTCGTTCGACCGGCCGGTCAGGCTGTTGCTGCTCAACCAGCTGACCATCAACCTCGGCTTCTACATGCTGATCCCGTACCTGGCCGACCACCTGTCCTCCGGGCTCGGGTTGTCGGTGCTGATGGTCGGCCTGATCCTGGGCGTCCGGAACTTCTCCCAGCAGGGGATGTTCCTGGTCGGTGGCAGCCTGGCCGACCGGTTCGGGTACAAGCCGATGATCGTCGCGGGGTGCGCGCTGAG
>NZ_RBLT01000121.1:0-1021 GCF_003989315.1 Microbacterium sp. HSID17254 | reverse complement strand
ATCGGAGCGTGTGGTGGCCGGTCCCAGTGCTGGCCGGGCCGCGGGCGCTGCTGTGGCGGCGGAGGGTAGTCCGATGTTGGTGTTCGGTCGGTCTTCGATGGAGGGGTGGGTGGCCGGGAGCAGGACCGCGACGGTGATCAGCGTGCGGCCGGATGTGGTGGTCGGTGGTGTGGTGACGGTGGCGTCGCCGGGTGGGATCGCGCGGTTGCCGATGCGGGTCGTGCAGTGCCTGCCGTTGGACGAGCTGGGCGTGTTGCCGCTGGTGGCGGAGCGGGCGGGTGTGGAGCTGTCTCAGTTCACGGTGTGCCGGTCATGGGAGGCGTATGTGAAGACGCTGTCCGAACAGAGGGTGGTGTCGTTCCCGGCGCGGGTGCTGGTCCTGGAGGTGGCGGGGGAGCTGATCGGGAAGATCCCGCCGAAGAAGCGCCCGGAGCCGAAGCGCAAGCGCCAGCCCCCGGCACCACCGAAACTGAAGCCTGCGCCGACCACGCCGAAGAAGCAGGCCCCGAAGAAGAAGCAGCCGTCACCTCAGCGGGAGAAGAAGGTGAAGGCGACCTGGGTGCAGGTCGGGTTTGCGCGCGCGCCGAGCACCCCGCAGCCGGTGGTCCATCCCCGGGGCTTGGCGGCGTGGGGGCAGCGGAGTGCTGCGGTCATGGCGCGTCGGGAGCCGGGGGCGGCGGGGCGTCGTGCGCTGCCGCCGGTGGGGGTGGCAGCAGCAGTTGTGGGTGCGGGGGGCGTGGAACCCGAAGTGGCTGGTCGGGGGGCGGGTCCGGGCCGAGCGGGTGCGGGGGTGAGTGCGTTGGATCGGATCGTTCCGCTCGGGTATTGCACGGTCGATGACGGCTGCCATGACCCGCAGGTCGCGGCTGCCGCGGCCCGGGTGGTCCTCGGGTGTGCTCGGGGCCCGGAGGACGCCCGGATGCTGATCGGGATCCTGGGGATCGAGGCGGGGGTTGCTGTGCTGGTTGACCGGGGTGAGGGCGGGGGTAGAGGTCAGGGCAGGGTGGGTGCGGTGAGGATC
>NZ_RBLT01000120.1:0-1029 GCF_003989315.1 Microbacterium sp. HSID17254 | reverse complement strand
GGGGACTAACGACGGGGTAACGGTGCGTCGGCACCGAACGGCGGGGCGGGAGATGCGACGGACACGGCAACGGTCGCGGCCGACTCGGACCTGCAGAGGGGCGGCGTAGACCCCACCGCAGGCCGTCCGAGCTCCAAGGTGACGGCAGCTTCTCCTGGCGCAACAACGACGAGTCCCCGTGGCGGCGAACAGCCCGCTCAAAACGGAACGGTGGGGAAGCAGGACGTCACGCCTGACGCAACAACGACCGTGCGTGTCGCTGAGCTGGCGAAGAATGTGAGCATCGTGCTCGCAGAGATCCAGCAAGCGAGATGGTCGGCGGGAGAAGAGATAGTCCTACACGCATGGAGGAAGGTAGAACAGCACGTCGAGTCAGCTTTAGAGGGGCTGCGAGAGCTGTAGTCGCGATCGGCCTCAAACTCTGCGCGAATGGACGAAGCCAGTAGCCGGACTTGTATACCCGGTATACGCAGTACTCTAAAGAGCGGTCCGTCGTGGCAACTGCAGCCTCGCGGGACCGACCAATGGGGCACGGTCGGCGCGGGTTACGAGTTCATGCGCTAGTGGGATCGGGACGTGCGGGCCCTGGGGTCGGTCGGTCCGCGGGTTACCGCATGGCGTCGCGGTGGGAGACCAGCCCGGCGACCGCGCGGTAGGTGTCGGGTAGGTGTTCACGGTGGTGAGTCCAGCGGCGCAGACCGCGCCACTGTTTGTGTCCGGCGATGGCGTGTTCGACCGCGATTCGCTGTGAGGAGTGTCGTTGCCGAGCACGGGCTCGAATGGTCGCGGCCGCTGCAGAGACAGTGTTGGCCCGGCCGGTGTTGGGGGGGGGGGGGGCGGTATGCGTGCTCCTGGCCGTGGCTACGCGCGTCCAGCAGACCCGTCTCCCCCCACCCTCCTGCCCTTGGCTGTCTGCGCGAGGATGTCTACTCCGTCCACGCTGCCACCCGCGGCCCGCAGTGGGCGACCGCCCCGCCCACCGTCCCCCCCGCCCCGCCCTACCGGCCCCACCCACGCCGCGCCCACCCC
>NZ_RBLT01000011.1:0-131484 GCF_003989315.1 Microbacterium sp. HSID17254 | reverse complement strand
CGTCCGACCGTGCCGCGGGCGCGGCGAGCGCCGCCTCCGCCCGGATGGCCATGGCCATCACGTGCCCCGCCACCACATCGTGGAGTTCGCGCGCCATCGCCTCGCGCTCGCGCTGCACGGCCTGTGCCCGATCGCGGGCGGCGGTCGCTGCGGCGTCCTCCGCCCGCTGACGGTGCAGGTCGGCCAACTCGTGCGCCTGCGACACCGCCACCGCCCACCAGTAGTCCGTACCGAAGATCGCGCCGAACTGCACCGCGAACAGGACCGCGACCGCGGGCGTCGCCGCCGAGAGGAGCAGGGCGGCGAGGAAGAGGACGACGGTCGCCGCGCCCAGGAGCACGAGCAGCACGCGGCGCCCGCGTGGGCCGGCGAGGAAGGCCGCCGTCCACAGCACATCCAGCAGCACCACGAGTGTCCCGACGCCGCCGACGGTGAGGAGGTCGGCGACGAAGAGCCCGGCGACGAGCGCGAGCACCGTCCACGGATGACGCCGCTTGCCGAGCGCGAGAGCGCAGGCCGGGATCGCGAGAACCAGGGCCCACCACGGCGAGACGTCCTCCGGTAGAAGGGAGAAGGGTCCCCAGATGCCGTGGAACCCGAGCGCCGCCATGACCGTCGCGAGAGCGGCCATGCCCAGCGGGTCCACCCACCACCGGTGCCGCCGGTACCAGGCGGCGGGCCCTCCGTCGGCCGGATCGTGCATGTCCTCATGCAACCACGGCGCGATCGGCGTCGCATCCGACCAAAGGATGAGGGCATCCGGACGACCCCGACTTTCGCCCGATCCGCGCTCGGCGTGCCGCCGGGATCGTGGAAGCATGGAACTCTTCGGCGGGCTGCCGCTGCCCCTCTCCCTCGCCGTGCTCGCGCTCATCGACGGTCTGAGCGTCGGGACGCTGCTCATCCCGGTCTTCCTCCTCCTGCACCCCGGACGCGTACGCGCCGGACGGATCCTCCTCTATCTCGCGACGATCGCCGTGTTCTATCTCGTGGTCGGTCTCCTCTTCCTCTGGGGGCTGGTGAACCTCGTCGACGTCGCCTCCGACTTCCTGAGCTCTCCCGCGGGCATGATCACCCGTCTCGTCGTCGGTGCCGCGCTGCTCGTCACCGCCTTCGTGATGCCGACGAAGCCTGCGGAGGCGGCGCCGGTCGGAGCGCCCGCGGCCACCACCGCGGCGACCGGCCCCGGCGGACCGGCCGGCGAACCGCTGTCCGGGCCGAACGCCCCGGCATCCCCTCCCGTTCCGTCCGCCGCCGCGACGGCCGCTGCGCGTCCCGGTCGGATCGTTCGGTGGCGGGAACGCCTGCTCGACCCGCAGACTCGGGGGTTCGCGGTCATGGCCGTCGCCATCGCCGCGGGGCTCGTGGAGGTCGCGACGATGCTCCCGTACATCGTGGCGATGACGATGCTCGCGGACGCCGGCGTCGACACGCCGCTCCGGGTGCTCTCCCTCGCCGGGTACTGCGCGCTGATGATCGCCCCGGCGCTCGTGCTCCTCGTGCTCCGACTCGTGGCGGCCCCGCTCGTGCAGCGTCCGCTGGAGCGCTTCGCCGCCTGGATGGAGCGGACGGGCGCGGAGAACACGGCGTGGATCATCGGCATCATCGGCTTCCTCATCGCCCGCTCGGCCGCGACGGAGCTCGGACTCTTCGACGCGTTCCTCTGACCGCGTGACCGGCGACGACGAAGTAGGCTCGTCGGGTGCGTCTCGTCATCGCCCGCTGCTCGGTCGACTACACCGGCCGACTCAACGCCCATCTTCCGCTCGCCACCCGCCTGCTCGTGCACAAGGGTGACGGGAGTCTGCTCGTGCACTCCGACGGCGGCAGCTACAAGCCGCTGAACTGGATGAGCCCGCCGTGTGTGCTCGCGACCGAGGAACCGGGCGAGGAGGAGGCCGGCGCCGGCGTCGTCGAGGTGTGGCGCGTGACCCACAAGAAGACCGGCGATGCCCTCCGCGTGCAGATCTACGAGGTCATCCACGACTCCAGCCACGAGCTCGGGATCGACCCCGGTCTGCAGAAGGACGGCGTCGAGGCCGACCTGCAGCGCCTGCTCGCGGAACAGGTGGACCGCGTCGCCGAGGGCGCCACCCTGGTCCGGCGCGAGTACCCCACGGCCATCGGCCCGGTCGACCTGCTGGTGCGCGACGCCGACGGCGTGGCGATCGCGGTCGAGGTCAAGCGCCGCGGCGACATCGACGGCGTCGAGCAGCTCACCCGCTACCTCGAGCTCCTGGGACGCGACCCCCACCTCGCCCCGGTGCAGGGCGTGTTCGCCGCCCAGGAGATCAAGCCGCAGGCCCGCGTCCTCGCCGAGGATCGCGGAATCCGGTGCCTCGTGCTCGACTACGACGACATGAAGGGCATCGAGTCGGGCATCCCCCGCCTCTTCTGACCTCAGCGCGTCGAGACCAGTCGCGGCCGCGGACCCTCCAGCCGCGCGATCGCGATCTTGACCTCGGTGAGCTCGTGCTCGATCCGGTCGAATTTCGCGTCCACCGCGGCGAACCGCGTGTCCATCCGACCGATCATCCAGCCGAATCCGCTGATGATCGCGACGAGAGTCGTCGCGGCCGTCGCCAGCATCGTGATGACTTCCACCGACACGTACATGCCCCCATTCTCACCCGTGATCCCGCCGCTGTCACGACTCTAGATCGGCGTGAAGGGTGTTCACGCGTTCGGTGGATGAACCCGTTTCGTGCACACCTGTGCAGGACGGGCGGGCACCCGTTCGCGGGACCCTAGGCTGGAGGCATGCCCTCTTCGCCTTACTCGTGTGTGCTCTGGGACGTCGACGGGACCATCGTCGACGCCTCGGTCGGGATCCTGCGTCGCCTGAACATCGCCCTGACGCACTTCGGCCACCCGGCGCCGACGCGCGAGGAGCTCGTGCACTGGATCGGCCCTCCCATGTTCCAGTCCTTCCAGGACCAGGCGGGGATGACGCCGGAGCAGTCGGCCGAGGCGGTGGCGTTCTACCGCACCCTCGGCAAGGCGGACGGGTACACGACCGACGTGCAGACGTATCCGGGGGTCGCCGAGCTGATCCATGACCTGCACGCGGCGGGAGTCCCCCAGGCGACGGCGAGCTCGAAGCCCGAGAACCAGGTCGACGCGCTGGTCGATCACTTCGGACTGCGGCCGTCGTTCCTCACGACCGTGGGCGCCACGCCGGACGAGGCCACGCTCGCGTCAAAGACCGACATCGTGGCCGAGGCGCTGCGACGGCTGCGCGCGCTCGGTGCCGACACCTCCCGCCCGGTCCTCGTCGGCGACCGGCACCACGACGTCGAGGGCGGTCTCGCCAACGGCGTGCCCGTGATCTTCGTCGGCTGGGGCTTCAGCGACCCGCACGAGGGCGACGACGCGGCGTTCCGCGTCTCGACCGTAGACAAGCTGCGCGCACTCCTGCTGCCCTGACCGGCTCCAGGGCCGTCAGGGAAGACGAAACTCCCCGCCGGGTCAGCGCCTGCGCGTGGATCCGACGGGGAGTTCCCGGTGTTGCTTCCGCCTCAGACGGGGCGGATGTTCTCTGCCTGCAGGCCCTTGGGACCCTGCGCCACATCGAACTCGACCCGCTGGTTCTCTTCGAGAGAGCGGTAGCCGGATGACTGGATGGCGGAGTAGTGCGCGAAGACGTCAGCGCCTCCGTCGTCGGGGGAGATGAAGCCGAAGCCCTTCTCCGAGTTGAACCACTTGACCGTGCCCTGGGTGCTCATGTACTGCCTGTTCTGCTGATGTAGAAGCCGACGCAGGGGTGCACCGACATCGCTAACGCTAGTGGAGGGGACCCCCGGCGGAATAGCCGTTGCGAGAAGGTAATCCAAATGTTGCATGAGCGGACGCGCCCGGAAAATGGTGTGGCCCTCACCGCGGGGGGAGCGATGAGGGCCGAAGACGACCGGAGGGTGCGTCAGAAACATCCTAACCCCTCCGCGCGCTTCTTGTCCCCCTTTTGGGGGACAAATTTGAAAATCTTCGTGGCGGACGGCCGGGTAGCGGCCCTCTCGAGGAGTTCATTGGGGACTGAACTACTCGAGAGGGCCCAATCGCATGCACGGATCGCCCGGCCCGTGGGGAGGGCCTCCGCCTGCTGGGGAGAGGCGTAGACGATCGATCCCCTTGCATGCACTTTCACCATAGGGGAGGACGCGATCTCCCGCCATGGACCTTGACAGACGCAGGGGTAGCCTGATTCGGTGACCATGCTGAACAAGGACATGACGCTCTGCATCTCGCTGTCCGCACGGCCGAGCAACAACGGCACGCGCTTCCACAACCACCTGTACGAGGCCCTCGGTCTGAACTGGATCTACAAGGCGTTCGCGCCGACCGATCTGGCGCAGGCCATTGCAGGGGTGCGCGGCCTTGGCATCCGCGGGTGCGCGATCTCGATGCCCTATAAAGAGGACGTCATCGCGCTCGTCGACCGCATGGACCCCTCGGCACAGGCCATCGACTCCGTCAACACGATCGTGAACGACGACGGCGTCCTCACGGCCCACAACACCGACTATGCGGCGATCGCGCAGCTGATCGCGGAGAACGACCTCGACCCGGCATCGTCGGTCCTCCTCCGGGGTTCGGGCGGCATGGCGAAGGCGACGGCCGCCGCGTTCCGCGACGCCGGCTTCACGGACGTGACCATCGTCGCCCGGAACGAGACGGCGGGCCGCGCCCGCGCCGAGCTGTACGGGTTCGCCTGGCGCGCCGAGGTCGGAGACGCGAGGGCCGACGTGATCGTGAACGTCACCCCGCTCGGCATGGCCGGAGGTGCGGAGGCCGACGCCCTCGCCTTCCCGGAGCCGACCATCGACGCCGCCGCGGTCGTGTTCGACGTCGTCGCGCTGCCCGCCGAGACGCCGCTCATCGCCGCCGGTCGGGCCGCGGGCAAGACGGTGATCACGGGCGCCGAGGTCGCGACGCGGCAGGCGCTGGAGCAGTTCGTCCTCTACACCGGCATCCGCCCCTCGGCGGAGCAGGTGCGCGCCGCCGAGGAGTTCATGCGCGCCGGAGCCTGATGCGCAGAGCCCGCGTCAGGAGGCGCGGCCCTCGGCCAGGTAGCCGAGACGGTGCAGCGTCTCCGCATTCCGCCAGCGGAGCATCGGCGTGGTCAGGAACCGGGGCAGGATCGTCGCCGGGCCCTTGACCGGCTCCTCATCGATGCGCACCTGGCATCCGCTCGGGGTCGTCCGCGCGCGGATCGTCACCTGCGCCTCGCCCACCGGCCAGCCGCGCGCCCGCATGACCGCACGGTGCGGCGGGTGCCACTCCACCAGTTCGGTGGTGTCGTCCAGGAGCGCGGGCCACGTGCCGACCGAATGGTGCAGCTGGGCGCCCGCCGCCGGCCAGGAGTCGTCCACGTCGCGCATGCGGGAGGCGCCGACCACCCACGCGGGGTAGAGCCAGCCGTTCGCCAGCACGCGGAACACGTCATGGGTGGTGCACGTCAGGTCGCGGGTGTTGGTGGCCATGGTTCCTCCATTCCGACCTCATCCTGCGCGCTCCGGAAGACGGTCGGACAGGTGCTTGACATCCGCAGAGCCGACCGTCCGGCTAGCACAAACGTCTCGAGGATGCTTCCCCCTGGGCCCCGTCGAGATCCCGTGTCAGGGTCGGATCATGCTCCAGCGACTGACTTCCCGACTGTCCGACGGTGTCGACGCGGTCCTGCACGAGGACTCGCCGTCGCTGCTCACCCGCGGCTACGACTTCGGCGAGCGCGTCTGGCGTCGAGCCCGCCCCGGCGCCCGGTCGGCCCCGATGCGCCTCCTCGGGCACCCGGCGGCCTTCGTCCGCGGTGCCGAGGGGGTGGAGCTGTTCTACGACGAGAGCCGCATCGCCCGCGCCGGGGCCATGCCCGGGATCGTCCGCGAGCCCCTGTTCGGGCACGGGTCCGTGCACGCGCTCGACGGCACCGCCCACCGCCACCGCAAGGCCACCTTCGTCGAAGCCGCGTACGAGGATGCGCAGGTCCAACGGCTCACACCGTTCCTCGAACGGGAGTGGGCGGCCGAGCGTGAGGACTGGCGTGCCGGCGGCACCCGCAGCGCTTACGACGCGGCCGTCGGCGCCTTCGGGCGCGCCATGATGCGCTGGGCCGGACTGCCGGGGACGGCGGCGGCGAAGACCCGCTGGGCCACGCGCCTTGCGCAGATCGTGGACGGGTTCGGCGCCCCCTACTCCCCCGCCTACGTCGAGGCCTTCGCGAACCGGATCTTCTCGGACCGGCACGCGCGTCGCCTCATCGAAGCCGTCCGCGCCGGCGATCTGACGGCACCGGAGGGCACCGCGCTCGCCCTGTGGGCCGCGCATCGCGACGAGAACGGCGAGCTGCTGCCCGCCCAGGTGGCCGGCGTCGAGCTGCAGAACAGCATCCGTCCGATGATCGCCGCCGCGCGGTTCGTGGCCTTCGCCGCGAAGCAGCTGCACGACCACCCCGAGTGGCGTACCCGGATCGCCGCCGAGACCGCCGAGCGGGGATCGCTCGTGGGTGGAACGCTCGCGACGATGTTCGCGCAGGAGGTGCGGCGGACCGGACTGTTCGTGCCGATGCTGCCTGGTCGCACCGTCGCCGAGGTCGAGATCGACGGCGTCACGGTCCCGGAGGGCGGCCGGGTCGTCCTCGACATCCTCGGCACGAACACCGACGAGCGGTCGTGGTCCCACCCGGAGCGCTTCGCCCCCGAGCGGTTCACCGACGTGGACGACTACGAGGAGATCACGACCTTCGTCCCCCAGGGCGGGGGCGACGTCGCCACCGGTCACCGCTGCCCCGGGGAGAAGCTCGTCATCGCCGGTCTCTCCGCGGCCGTCGCCGTGCTGAGCGACCCGGAGCTGACGGTGCTCGACGAGGGGCTCGGGGTGAATCGCCGCCGCCTGCCCACCAAGCCCACGTCCGGAGCGCGGGTGCGCGCCGCCGCTTCCGGGCGCGGCTGCCCGTTCCACTGAGTCCCGGGGTCGCACGTCGTCCAGGGCCTGTCAACCGGGTGGCCATGCTGCGGCGCGCCCGAGAGCGTGGAGGGACGACGGACATCGAGACGTGGAGGACATGATGAAGGCACTCACCTGGCAGGGCAAGCGGAACGTGACGGTGGAGGAGGTCGCCGACCCGGTGATCCAGCAGCCGGCGGACGCCATCATCCGGATCACCTCGTCGGCCATCTGCGGCTCCGATCTGCACCTCTACGAGCTCCTGGGGCCGTTCCTCGACCGTGGAGACATCCTCGGACACGAGCCGATGGGCGTCGTGGTGGAGGTCGGTGCGAACGTCACGAAGCTGAAGCCGGGCGATCGCGTGGTGATCCCCTTCACCATCGCCTGCGGCGTGTGCTTCTTCTGCCTCCGCGGGCTGCAATCGCAGTGCGAGACGACCCAGGTGCGCAAGTACGGCAGCGGCGCGGCGCTCTTCGGCTACACCAAGCTCTACGGCCAGGTCCCCGGGGGGCAGGCGGAGTACCTCCGCGTGCCGCTGGCGGACTACAACCACATCCCGGTCGCGCCGGACCTGCCCGATGAGCGCTACCTCTTCCTCAGCGACATCCTGCCGACGGCGTGGCAGGGCGTCGAGTACGCGCAGCTCCCCGAAGGCGGCACCCTCGCGGTGATGGGCCTCGGACCCGTCGGACAGTTCGTCAGCCGGATCGCCCGCCACCGCGGCCACCGCGTCATCGCGGTCGAACCGGTGGCGGAGCGGCGCGCGATGGCCGAGCGGCACGGCATCGAGACGCTCGACCTCACCGACACGACCGTGGAAGAGATCCGCGACGCGACCGAGGGACGGGGTGCGGATGCCGTGGTGGATGCGGTGGGCCTGGAGGCGCACGGCAACAGCGGCGTGGAGTTCCTGCAGAAGGCGGTCGGCCTGCTGCCCGATCCCGCAGCGCGGCAGATGCTCGACAAGGCCGGGGTGGATCGGCTCGCTGCCGTCTACGCCTCGATCGACGCCGTCCGCCGCGGCGGGACGATCTCGCTGAGCGGTGTGTATGCGGGCGATGCCGACATCCTGCCGATGAAGACGCTCTTCGACAAGCAGATCAGCCTGCGGATGGGCCAGTGCAACGTGAAGAACTGGATCGACGATCTCCTCCCGCTCGTCGAGGACCCGTCGGATCCGCTGGGCGTGATGGATCTGACGACGCATCACGCGGCGCTGGAGGACGCCCCGGAGCTGTACCGGACGTTCCAGGAGAAGAAGGACGGCTGCATCAAGGTCGTACTGCACCCCTCAGCCGCCTGACGGTTCGGTCGAGGGACTCTTCGAGCAACCGCGGTTGACAATCTGCCCGTCAGCAACCTAGGTTGACAGCATGGAGTCCCTCGACATCGCCCGCACCGCGGCGGACACGACCGATCCGCGCGCCGGGCTGCGCGCCGTGGCCTCGCTGCGGAGCCTCGCCGACGCGCTCGAGCTGCGTCAGGTGGAGGCCGCGCTCCGCGCCGGAATGAGCTGGCAGACCATCGCGGATGCCCTCGGCGTCACGCGGCAGGCCGTGCACAAGAAGCACAGCCGCCGCATCGATCCGAGCATCCCGGTGCCGCGGAGGAACGCATGAGCCGGTTCACGCAGGCGGCTGCCACCATGCACACGCTGTCGCTCGCGGCGATGGAGGAGGCGTCGCGCCTCGGCGTGCACGACGCGGACATCGATCATCTGCTGCTCGCTCTCACGCTCGATGCGGACACCGGCGGGCAGGTGCTCCGGAGGGCCGGGATCCGCCTCGATACCGCCCGGGCGGCCGTCGAGGCGCAGCACGCGGGGCAGCTCCTCGCCATGGGGATCGATGCCCCGGCGGTGGGTCCGGGTCGCATCGTCTTCCACGAGACCGACGGCTACGACTGGACCGAGCGTGCCCTCGCGGTGCTCCGAGCCGCGTCCCAGGGAGGTCGCCGCGGGGACTCCGCCGCCGTACTTCGCGCCCTGCTCGCGGAACCCAGCGGCCTGATCGCCGCCATCCTCGGCCGGCTGGCCGTGACGGAAGACGACCTCACGGCCCAGCTCGACGAGGTCGAAGGCACCGCGCGCTCCCCTCAGCCGGGCCGAAAGCCGGCCGCCGGGGGGATCACCGGGTCCCGCTCGATGTTCGTGCCGGGCGCCCACGCCGAGGTCCGGGCGGTGCTCGCCGATCCTGAACGGCTCCCGGAGTGGGAGCAGAGCGTCGCCGGCGTCCTCCCCGCCGGGAGTGACGGCCCCTGGGAGGCGTTCGCCCCGACCACAGCGCCGGACGGACGACCCCTGCGCCGCAAGCCCGAATTCCATCGCCTCTGCGTGATCCGGGACGAAAAGGACGGGGCGCTCACCTGGCGCTTCGAGTACCCCGACGCGCCCCATGCGAATCCGCGCGTCCTCACGATGGCACTCGAACCGGCCGCGGGAGGGACGCAGCTCCGCGCGACGATGACGTGGGAGACCAGGCCCCGCGGTCCGGTGCGACGGGCACTGCGGGCACCTCTGCGTCCGCTCTGGCGCGGCCTCGTCTTCATCCAGCTCGCGCAGGTGGAGAGCGGGATCACCCGCCTCTTCCGCTGAGCGCCGGCTCAGTCGCCCTCGTGCCGCGGACCGACACCCGGCTCCTTGCTGTGGGTCGACTCGTAGGCGGGCTCCGGCGGGTTCTTCGACGACGGGTCGACGCGGGCCGCGTTTCCGGCACCGGCGTCCGCACCGGCGCCACCGGCGGGCACGTCCTGCAGGGCGTCGGGGTCGTCGCCGCCCCGTTCGGCGAGATGCGCCGCGACGCCCTCGCGGGACGGTTCCTCCTCGGCCTCGGCGGCGGCGTCCTCCTCCGCGAGCCGCAGAGCCTCCTCCGACAGCAACGGCTCGTCCGGGTACATGAAGGCTTCCGGATTCGACATGACGCGCTCCTCTCGTAGCGGGGACTCCAGAGTGCGTCGGATCCGCGCTGAGGACAAGGCCCGTTGACAGGTCGCCGTCGCCCCGGTAGCCCCGGTGGGCGCGGCGGAGCACCGCCACCCCCACCGGGCCGGAGTCCTCAGCTCTTCGCGCCCTTGCGAGGCTTGAGGAACTCGTCCGGGGCGTTCTTCGCGCGCTTCGCCGCCCGCTTCTCCTTCAGTGAGAGCTGCGGCGCCTTCTTCCCTGCGCGACCCGGTGTGGACTTTCCTGACATGGCGCTTCCCCTTTGTGACTGGCTGGCGTAACCACCGACCATACCCGGAAGCACAGGGAAGTCAAATTTCCCGCTGAACGGGAGAAAAACGCACGCGGCAATCGCTCAGGACCCCACCCGGCGTGCAGACGATTCGCCACTTCTTTTGAATGGCTAAAAATAACGTGGTACCGTCGGAGGACAGCAATCGGCCACGCTGACCGCTCCGCACGCCCCTCACCGGGCCGCCGGCGGAGCGCGCGCCACCGCACCACGCGCACCGACCCCGGGGAGACCACCCCGCCGTCCGACGTGCGCCTCGCGAGGGACCCCCGTCCCTCGGCGCGAGCCTGCCCATCCGCCCCGAGAGAGGAACACGCATGCCAGAGACACGACCCACTGATCAGCGAAGGACGGGGTTCACCTCGATGCCGCACGCCCTCGGCCGCGGCGGCCGCGAGGACATCGTCTGGGAGGCGCTCGAGCGGGTGGACGGCAAGCCGGCGCCCGTGATCGGCGTCATGCAGGCGGCGATGGGCACGGAGGCGCAGATCCGCGTCACCGCGGAGGTGATCCGCGCCTACCTCGATGCGCACGGCCTTCGGGACACCCGGGAGTGGGCGGCACGCCAGGGCGGTGCCGCATGAGGCGCCGGCTCCGCACCGAGACCCAGGAACACGCCGACACCGTCCTCCGCCTGCAGCCGGCCGAGCTCCATGACACGGCGCCGTTCGCGCCCGGTGACGACCGCTTCGTCGCCGAGCTCGCCTCCCCCGGCCTCGGGGCGTGCTCGTTCGTGCTCGGCCCGCAGGGCACGCCTGCGCCCGCGTGGATCGTGCTCGACTACGCCGACGGGCAGCAGCGCCGGTGGCGACGCGCGCGGCGCGCGGGCGGTCGCCACTTCTTCGCGCTCGTGGAGGACACGGCGAGCGCGGGGTACATCACAACTGTTGCCTGAGGCAACTTTGAGGCGTACCCTGGACACATGACCACCGGCGAAGACGTCGCCGGCATCCACCTGGCCCTCGTCCGGGTGGTGTCGGAATGGAGTGAGAGCGACCTGCAACGTCAGGTCGCCGAAGCCGTCGACGTCGCCCTCGATCCGTCCGCCATCCGCGCGCTCTACCTGCTCGGGATGAACGGGGGTGCGATGGGCTTCGGCGACCTGGCCGCGCACGCGACGCTGTCGCGGCCGACCACGTCGAAGCTCGTCGCCCGCATGGCGACGCAGGGCGTCGTCGACCCCGTGCGCTCGGGACGCACGGTCGAGGTGCGCCTGACGGACGCGGGCCGGACGGCCTATGCGCGCCTGGTCGAGGCCGGCCATCGGATGGTCGACGATGCGCTCGCAGGCTGGTCACCGGACGAGATCGACGGATTCCGCCGCCAGCTCGGCCGCTTCGTCACCGCACTGTCCGGCACGCCGCCGGTCGTGTCCATCAAGGAGGAAACCTCATGACCCGCACCTATGTCGTCACCGGATCCGCATCCGGCATCGGCGCCGCCACCACCGAGCTGCTCCGTGCCCAAGGCCACACCGTGATCGGCGTCGACCTCGCCGGCGCCGAGGTCGACGGGGATCTGTCCACCCACGAGGGCCGTCTGGCCGCGGCCAGCGCCGTGGTGGAGGCGGCCGACGACGGGATCGACGCCGTCATCGCCTGCGCCGGCATCTCGGCTCCGATCTCGAAGACGGTGTCCATCAACTTCTTCGGCGTGACGGAGTTCCTGACCGCGCTGCAGCCCACGCTGAGCCTGGCCGATGCGCCGCGCGCCGCCGTGGTGTCGTCGATGGCCTCGCTGCAGCCGGTGTCGCCCGAGCTCGTCGACGCCGCCCTCGCCGGCGACGAGGCGCGCGCGATCGAGATCGGCGACCGTCTGGCGGCGACCCCCGAGGCCGGGTTCCTCAACTACTCGTCCAGCAAGCGCGCCCTGTCGCGCTGGGTCCGTCGCGAGAGCGTCACCCCGGCGTGGGCGGGAGCGGGCATCCCGCTGAACGCGGTCGCCCCCGGCACCGTCACCACGGCGATGACGGCCGGCCTGCTCGACTCGCCCGAGGGCCTGGCCATGGTGGATGCCGCCGTGCCGATGCCGCTGAACTACCACCAGCCGGCGTCCTCCATCGCCGAGCTGCTCGTCTGGCTGACCAGCCCGGCCAACACCCACATGGCGGGACAGACGATCTACTGTGACGGCGGGGCCGACGCGGTGCTGCGCGGCGACGACATCTGGTCCTGGAACGACGCCCCGCAGGGCTGAGTCCGGCTCTGCTCAGCCGCTGTTCCGGGAGCGCGGGTATCCTGGAGGTGTCTCCGGCACCCGGAGCAGCGGACGAGGGAGCAGTACCCGCACACGACGACTGACTCATGAAGGAGTCCGTCATGATCCGGTCGTTCATCACCCGCACCGATGTGCTGCGCGTGGCGCTGGGGTGGGGGGCGTTCGCCGCCCTGCTCGCCCTGCACCCGCTGCTCGCGCCGCCCGTGCCCGGGCCGCTCCTGGTGGTGGCCCTCCTCGCGATCGTCGCCGTCATCCTCGTGTGCGCCTTCGGGGTCGTGAAGCAGGCCGAGGCCCTCGCCCACCGACTGGGCGACCCCTACGGCTCTCTGGTGCTGACGCTGTCGATCGTGCTCATCGAGGTGATCCTCATCTCGGCGGTCATGCTCGGACCGGGCGAGCACGCCACGATCGCGCGCGACTCGGTCATGGCCGTGTCGATGATCATCCTCAACCTCGTGATCGGTCTGGCCCTCCTCCTCGGCGGCCTCCGCCATCGGGGGATGGCGCACAACCGCACCGGCACGTCCGCGTACCTGTCGATGCTCGTGGTCCTCGTCGCCCTGGCGTTCGGGCTCCCCGGCCTCATCGGCGACAACGGTGCGTACACGATCGGCCAGGAGATCCCGATCATCGTGCTTACCCTCGCCCTCTACGCGTTCTTCCTGTTCCGGCAGATGGGTGCGCAGGCCGATGACTTCACCGAGGTGGACGAGCGGCTGCGACCGGCCGCCCACGCGGCGGAGAGGGAAGCACCCCGGACCCCCATTCGCGAGGTGCTCGCGGCCCACCGCGTCGAGGTGCTGACCCGCCTCGTGCTCCTCGTCGTCACGGTCGTCCCGATCGTGCTGCTCTCGCACGACATGGCGGCCCTGCTCGACGATGGTCTCGGCCGGCTCGGCGCTCCGATCGCCCTGGCGGGACTGCTGATCGCGGGCATCGTGTTCCTCCCCGAGTCGATCACCTCGACCCGCGCCGCCCTGAACGGAGAGGCGCAGCGGGTGAACAACCTCTGCCACGGCGCGCTCGTCTCGACGGTCGGCCTGACCATCCCGGCGGTCCTCCTGATCGGCATGCTCACCGGCCAGGAGGTGGTGCTCGCCGAGTCGCCGGCGAACCTCCTCATGCTCGCCGTGACGCTGCTGCTCTCGGTGACGACGTTCGCGGCGAAGCGGGTCACCGCGATGCACGGCGCGGCGCACCTGGCGACCTTCGCCGTCTACGTCCTCATCCTCTTCAGCTGAGCCGCCTCAGCGGGTCAGCTCGGCATGGACGGGCTTCGGGATGAAGAGGGAGAACGTCAGCGCGCCGGCGAGCACGACGGCACCGGTGAGGAGCGCGGCGACGTAGCCACCCGCCGCGTCCCCGCTGCCGCCGAACGACGTCTGGGCCGCGTAGATCACGACGAAGCTCAGCCCGGCCCCGAGGTTGATCGCACCGGTGTTCAGCCCGGGGAGGGAGCCCGGCCTCTCCGTGGGCGACAGCACGACCCCCAGGCCGTTCAACATGATGTTGCCGATGCCGGCGTAGGTGATGCCGGCGGCGACCGAGAGGAACAGCAGGATGATCCGCGACGAGGTTCCGACGTTCGCGACCATCAGCACGAGCACCACGATCGTGCCGACCAGCCCGATCCGCAGCATCGCCCGGTAGCCCACCGTCGCGGCGAGCCGTCCGGTGAGGGGTCCCATCAGCAGGCCCGCCAGCGCGTACGGCATCAGGATCCAGAACGACACCTCCTCCGCGCTCATCGCGAGTCCCATCGCGGTGTCCTGCGCCAGTGCAGGGACCACGCCGTTCATCACCGCGAAGATCCCGGAGAGGGTCAGCAACGATGTCGCGGAGAGCGCCCAGGTGGCACGCTGCTTCAACTGGGCGGGCGAGACGAGCGGGTCCCGCAGCGCACCCTCGAGCTTCCAGAACGCGAGGAAGGACACCACGGAGACGACGGCCAGCACGACCACCAGGAGCACGTCCGCCTCTGCGAGCTTCCCGAGCTCGTTCAGGGCGATGAGCATCGATCCGACGGAGACGACCAGGAGCAACGACCCCCACCAGTCCATGCGCGGGCGGTCCTCCGCCATCGTCTCCGGGGCGAGAAGGCGCACGACGAGTGCCGCGACCACAGCGACGCCGGCCATGGTCCAGAAGATCGAGGCGAAACCGTGGTTCGTGGCGAGGTAGCCGCCGAGCAGCGCGTCGCCGCCGGCGATCCCGCCGTTGACGGCTGTCACGACGCCGAGCAGGGTGCCGTACATCTTCGGGTCGCTGACGGCCGCGCGCAGCATGATCAGACACAGCGGGACGACGGGACCGGAGACACCCTGGATGAGGCGGCCGACGAAGAGCATCGGGACGTTGGTCGCGAGCGCCGCGACCACGCAGCCGACCGCCATCACCACGAGCATGCCGACGAGCACCCGGCGCCGTCCGATGAGGTCGCCCAGCCGCGGGAGGAAGAGGGTGAACAGGGCGGCGGCGGTGAAGAACACCGTCTGGGTGGCGGCGATCTCGGAGGCCGTCGCGTCGAGCTCGCGCTCCATCGTGACCAGCGCCGGGCTGAGCATGCTCGCGTTGAGCTGGAACGCGAGGCAGGCCGCGAGGAGGGCGACCATCAGGGGCGCGACGGCCGTTCGGGGCCGGAGGGCGGTGGTGTGCATGTCGTACTCACTTCTTCGTGTCGGTGCGGGGGCGCCGGAATGCGTAATCCTTTACGCGCGGCTTATCTTGGGAGTCGAGGCGCCGATGTCGGTGCCCGTCGGGAGTCGAGGTGCGGATGAGGAAGCCGTCGGTGACGCTGCACGATGTGGCAGCCGCGGCCGGGGTGTCGATCGCCACGGTGTCCCGCGCGCTGAACGGCAAGGAGCGCGTGTCCGGAGCCACCGCGGAGCATGTGGCGCGGGTGGCCGAGCAGCTCGGCTACCGGGTCAACCTCATCGGCCGCGGTCTGCGCGAGGGCACGGGCGCGACCATCGGCGTCGTCGTCCCGGTGATCAGCAACCCGTTCTACGGCGAACTCGTCCACCGGCTCGAGGACCACCTGCAGCGTCGCGGGTTCGATCTCGTCATCGCGGACTCGCACGGCGATGTCGACCGCGAGCGCGCCCGCCTGCGCATGCTCGTCGAGCGCCGTGTCGAGGGGGTCTTCGTCGTTCCGTCCGACGCGGAGCTGTCCTTCGACGCCGTCGCCGACACCGCCCAGCGGCTCCCGCTGGTCCAGGTCGACCGGCGGGTGCTGGACCTCGATGCCGACTTCGTCGGGGTGGACAACGATCATGGCATCGGGCTCGCCGTCGACCATCTGGCCTCCCGCGGCGCCTCTCGCATCGTCCTCGTGTCGGGCAACGACGTGACGTCGGTCGGCCGCGAGCGCCGCGCCGCGTTCGAGTCGATCGTCCGCGCGCGGTCGCTGCCGGTGGAGGAGAACGTGTTCGGTGAGTACCTTCTCTCCTTCGGAGAGTCCGCCGTCGCGCGGCTGCGGGCCCGCGGTCCGCTTCCCGATGCGATCGTCGCGGGGGACGACCTGGTCGCCGCGGGCGCGATCGCCGCGTTGAAGCGCGCAGGCCTGCGCGTCCCGGGCGACATCCTCATCACAGGGTTCGACGGCACCATGCTGGCGGACGTGTGCGAGCCGCGGCTCACGACCGTGGTCCAGCCGTTCGACGAGCTCGCCGCGGAAGCGGTGGAAGCGCTCGTGCGGCGGATGGACGATCCGGAGACGCCATACGCCCTGCGGCGCGTGACGCCGACTCTGCGCGTGGCGGAGTCGACGTCTCCCCCGCCGGGCGCGTGATCGTCAGGCCAGCGCTGCGACGGCATCCGTCACCAGGTCCCAGAAGGCCGGCACGTCCAGGGTCAGCGCGATGTCGGCGTTGGGCTCCTTGCCCAGCATGTCGTGGAGGTCGACGCAGGTCGCACCGGCCGTGAACTCGCCCGCCGTCTCGATGTCGACGTGGCAGCGCTGCACGGTGGCGACGGCGCGATCGATCGCGATGGCGACGGTGATCGGGTCGTGCAGCGGCCCCTCCGGCATCCCCTCGGCCCGGTCGTACGACGCGGAGAAGAAGCGCAGCAGCTCGACACCGAACGCCGCCGTGCGGTTGCCGACCGCCGCGATCCGCTGCACGACCTCCTCGGTGATGAGGGCCTGATGGGAGATGTTGAGTCCGACCATGGTGAGCGGCAGACCGGACGCGAACACGACCGCAGCCGCCTCGGGGTCGGCCCAGGCGTTGAACTCGGGATAGGCGCCGACGTTGCCGCGCCCGGTCGATCCGCCCATCCAGATGATCTCCTTGATCTTGCGGGCGGCCTCCGGGTGCTGCTGGAGGAGCAGGGCGATGTTCGTCAGGGGCCCCGTGGGGATCACCGTGATCGGCTCCGCGGACGCGTTCAGGGTGTCCGCGAGGAAGTCGACGGCGTGCCGCGGGTCGAGCGGGACCGTGGGCTCAGGGAGGACGGGTCCGCCGAGGGCGTTGTCGCCGTGGATCCAGGCCCCCGGCGTGAGCTCACGGCGAAGCGGCTTGTCGGCCCCCGCCGCGACCGGCACGCCGGTCACGCCCGCGACCGTGAGGGCGATCTGGGCATTCCTCGTGGTGTGCTCCAGGTAGCCGTTGCCGCCGACGGTGGTGACGCCGCGGAGGTCGATCTGCTCGTTCCCGGCCGCCAGCCAGATGGCGAAGACGTCGTCGTGGCCGGGGTCGCAGTCGAGGAGGACGGGGACGGGCATGGGGTGCTCCTTTGCAATCGGGTGTGCGTAAACGTTTACACTCTTTCTCATGAACGTCAAGCCGGACGCCGTCCTCGCCCCCGCCCTCGTCGTCGTCGGAAGCGCGAACGTCGACCTCACCGCCTTCGTCGATCGGCTCCCGACCGCCGGGGAGACGGTCGCCGGGGGCCGACTCTCCCGCGACCTCGGCGGCAAGGGCGCCAACCAGGCCGTCGCCGCCGCGAAGCTGGGAGGGCGGGTCCGCATGGTGGGCGCGGTGGGGGCGGACGCCGACGGCGCCTGGATGCGCGAGGAGCTCGCGAGGGCCGGCGTCGACACCACCGATCTCCGCCAGGTCGCCGCACCCACCGGGACCGCGCTGATCGTCGTGGACGCCGAGGCCGAGAACCAGATCGCGGTGTGTCCCGGCGCGAACGAGCTCGTCTCCCCCGAGGGCGTCGCCTTCGCGCCGGACGAGGCCGTTCTGCTGCAGCTGGAGATCGCGCTGTCCGTCGTCGAGAACGTGGTCGCCCGCGCCGAAGGGTTCGTCGCGGTCAACGCCGCCCCCGCACGGCCCCTCCCTGACGCGCTGCTCGAGCGGGTGGATCTGTTCATCGTGAACGAGACCGAGCGCGAGCTGATGCCGGAGCTGGCGGATGCCGCACTCGTCGCCGTGACCTACGGCGCCGCGGGCGCGGCCCTGTTCCGCGGCGGCGAGGAGATCGCCCGGGCGGACGGCGTGCCCACCCGCGCCGTCAACACCGTGGGCGCGGGGGACGCCTTCTGCGCCGCGCTCGTGCTTGCCCTGCAGAGCGGACTCTCCCCGCGAGCGGCCCTGCAGACGGCCTGCGCTGTCGGCGCGGCCGCTGTCGCGGACCTCTCCTCGCAGCCGCCCTTCGAGCCGCTCGCGCGCTACGTGCCCGTGTCGTAGCGGCCCCGCGACCGGGATCGGGTCAGGACGCGGCGCCCGCTCCGCGCAGCGCGCAGCGGAGGTCGCTCGGCGGCACGAAGTCCGCGGTGAGGGACCAGTCGGCCTCCTCGCCGGCGGGGACCTCCACCGTCGCTTGACCGGACCCGACGACCGTGGCCGCATCGGTGGTGAAGAACACGGTCACGACGTAGGTCGCGTCCGCGTCCGTGGGATTGCCGACCACGCCTTCCGCCGTCCCGCCGTCGTCCTCCGTGGTGCAGGTCGTGATCTGGGTCCCGGCGCGCACCTCTGGGGCGTCCGGCACGTCCTCCGGCACGCTCGTCGCTCCGACGACCCCCTCGTCCTCACCGGGGATCTGCGGCGCCCCCTCCGCGGCCGTGCGCGTCGGGGCCGGCTCCTCGGCGGCGGGGGAGCAACCGCTGAGCAGGAGACCGAGGATCAGGATCGGTGCCGCGAGGCGCGAAGTGCTGCGGTGGCGTGTGGACATCATGGGCTCCTCCTTCGACCGGGATCGCCCGTGGCGGGTGGACGCACCCGCCACGGACGACGCTCGGTCAGCGCTGTTCCTGCTCTTCCTCTCGCCGTCGCACCCGCGTGAGGCCGAGACCCAGGCCGGCGAGGACCATCACTCCGCCCAGCAGCAGGCCGCCGGCGGCGAGCGTCCCACCCGTGACCGCGAGCCCGGTCGGCGGCGTCGGCACCACGCGGGTGACCGTCTGCGAGGTCGGCGGATCGATCGGCCCGCCCGGCGTGTTCCCGCTCACGGCTGCGACGTTGCGCACCTCACCGCGACGCACGTCGGCGGCATCGATGGTGTGCGGCGGCACGGTGCACGTCATCCGCTCCCCGGAGGCGAGGCTGGTCGCCGGGCAGGTCACCGGGCCCGCGGTCGGATCGGACACGACGATGTCGGAGACCGTCTGCGCCCCTATGTTGCTGACGACGATCGTCCACTCCACCCGGTCGCCGAGGTCGACGATCCCGTTGCCGTTCACGTCCACGGTCGTCGCGCGCTTCTCGATCGCAAGCTCGTTCGTCCCGTCGAAGGGCACCTCGACGGTCGACGGCGGCGACACCGGCGGCGTGCCCGATGGCGGTGTGCCGGTGGCCGTGGCTGTGTTGGTCAGCCGGCCGGAGTCGACGTCCGCCTGCGTCGTCGTGTACGTCGCCGTGCAGGTCACGGTCTGCCCGGGGATGATGCGCGCGGCCTCATCGGGGCAGGAGATGGCCGAGAGGTCGCCCTCTCCGGAGAACTCGGTCTCCTCGACCGCCACGTCGCTCAGCGTCACGTTGCCCGTGTTGGTCACGACGAAGGAGTACTCCAGCGTCTCCCCCACGGTGGTCATCACGGCCGGGGTCGCGGACTTCACGATGCTGAGGCCCGGGGTCGGCAGCGCGGGGACGCGCGCCTCGGACGGCGGCGACACCGGGGGCTGCAGGTCCCCGGGCGGCACACCGGTCGCGGTCGCGGAGTTCGTCACCTGGCCGGCGTCGATGTCCTCCTGCGTCAGCACGTACGTCGCCGTGCAGATGAGCTGGGCCCCGGGGGCCATCGACGCGGTCCCGGCCGGGCAGTCGATCGCCGACAGCGGACCCGTCCCGGAGAAGTCGCCCTCGGTGATCGCGACATCCGTCAGCGTGACGTTGCCGGTGTTGGTCACGACGAAGGAGTAGGTGATGTCCTGGCCCACGACGTAGGCCGCCGCCGTGTCGGGGCTGGCCGACTTCACCACGGCGATCGCCGGGTTCCGGTCACCGGGCACCTCCACCGTCGACGGAGGCGTCTCCGGCGGCTCGCTGGTCGGCGGCTCTCCCGTCGCGACGGCCGTGTTCGTGAGTCGCCCGGCATCCACATCCGCCTGGGTGACCACGTACGGCGCCGTGCAGGTCACGGACGCACCGGGGGCCAGCGAGGCCGCCGCGGCCGGACACGTGATCACCGGCGCGGTTCCCGTCCCCGAGAACGACACCTCGTCCACGCCGACATCCGTCATCGTGACGTTGCCCGTGTTGGTGATGAGGAACGAGTACGTGATCGTCTGCCCTGCGGCGCTGATCCGCGTGAGGTCCGCGGTCTTCGCCACCGTGAGGGCCGGCGACCCGTCCGAGGGCACCTCGACCGTCGAGGGCGGCGAGACCGGCGGCTGCCCCGACGGCGGTGTCCCCGTGCCGGTAGCGGTGTTCGTGACGCCACCCGCATCGATGTCGGCCTGCGTCACGACGTACGGCGCGGTACACGTCACCTCCGCTCCCGGAGCGAGGGACTCCGCCCCCGCGGGACAGGTCACCACCGGCGCCGTGCCGGTGCCGGTGAACGAGACCTCGTCCACCCCGACATCCGTCAGCGTGACGTTGCCCGTGTTCGTGAGGAGGAACGAGTACGTGATCGTCTGGCCCGCCGCGGTGATCTCGGTGGGGTCGGCCGTCTTCGCCACGGTCAGCGCGGGAGCCGGGTCACCGGGGACCAGGACGGTCGACGGCGGCGACACCGGGGGCTCACCCGAGGGCGGCGTGCCGGTCACGGTCGCGGTGTTCGTCACCCCGCCGCCGTCGAGGTCGGCCTGCGTGACCACGTACGGCGCGGTGCAGGTGACCTGGGCTCCCGGCGCGAGCGACGCGGCGCCCGCCGGACACGTCACGACCGGAGCCGTGCCGGTGCCGGTGAAGCCCGTCTCCTCCACCGTCACGTCGGCGATCGTCACGTTGCCCGTGTTGGTGGCCAGGAAGGAGTAGGTGATCGTCTGGCCGGCCGCGGTGATCGTCGACCGGTCGGACGACTTCACCACCGACAGGCCCGGCGACGGCTCCGACGGCACCTCGACCTCAGACGGCGGTGACACCGGCGGCTCCCCCGACGGCGGCGTGCCCGTGGCGGTCGCCGTGTTGGTCACTCCGCCCGCGTCGATGTCGGCCTGGGTGACGACGTACTCCGCGGTGCAGGTGACGTCGAGCCCCGGTGCGAGCGAGGACACCGCAGGCGGGCACTCGATCACCGGCGGAGTCCCCGTACCGGTGAAGGAGGCCTCCGTCACCTCGATGTCCGTCAGAGTGACGTTGCCGGTGTTCGCGACGACGAACGTGTAGGTGATCGTCTGGCCCGCGGCCGTGATCTCGGTCCGGTCCGCCGTCTTCGACACCGTCAGCCCCGGCGACGGCTCCGACGGCACCTCGACCTCGGACGGCGGCGACACCGGCGGCTCCCCCGACGGCGGCGTGCCCGTCACCGTGGCGGTGTTGGTCACCCCACCCGCGTCGATGTCGGCCTGGGTGACGACGTACTCGGCGGTGCACGTGACCTGCGCGCCGGGAACCATCGTGGCGGCACCCGCCGGACAGGTCACCACCGGGGCAGGACCCGTACCGGTGAAGGTGCCCTCCTCCACCGTGACGTCGCGCACCGTGACGTTCCCGGTGTTCGTCACGAGGAAGGAGTAGGTGATCGTCTGCCCCGCTGCCGTGATCTCCGTCCGGTCAGCGGTCTTCGTCACGGTCAGCGCCGGGGCCGGGTCGCCGGGGATCTCCACCGTCGTCGGCGGCGACACCGGTGGCGTCCCCGACGGCGGCGTGCCCGTCGCCGTCGCCGTGTTCGACAGCTGCCCGGCGTCGATGTCGGCCTGCGTCAGCGTGTACGTGGCGGTGCACTCGACCTGCGCCCCCGGCGCGAGCGATGCGGCCCCCGCGGGACACGTGATCGCCGACACCTCTCCCGAGCCCGTGAACGCCGTCTCGTCCACCGTCACGTCGGTGAGGGTCACGTTGCCCGTGTTCGTCACCACGAAGGTGTAGGTGATCTCCGTCCCCACCGTGTAGCCGGCGGCGGTGGAGGGATCGGCCGACTTCACGACCGTGATGCCGGGCGTCTGGATCGACGGCACCTCGACCTCCGACGGCGGCGACACCGGCGGCTCGAGGGTTCCGGGCGGGTCGCCCGTCACGGTGGCGGTGTTCGTCACACCGCCTGCATCGATGTCGGCCTGCGTCACCTCGTAGGTCGCCGTGCACGTCACCTCAGCTCCGGGTTCGAGGGACGCGGCCGCTGCGGGGCAGGTGACGACGGGAGTCGCACCGGTACCCGAGAACGACACCTCGTCGACGGTCACGTCCGCGATGGTCACGTTGCCCGTGTTCGTCACGAGGAACGAGTAGGTGATGACGTCCCCCGCGGCGGTGATCTCCGTCCGGTCGGCCGTCTTCGCGACCGTGAGGGCGGGCGCGCCGGGCACCGTGACGATCGCCGTGGAGGGCGCCGACACCGGCGGTTCGAGGTCGCGGGGCGGCGTGCCCGTCGCGGTGGCGGTGTTGGTCACCTGACCCGCGTCGACGTCCGCCTGCGACGCCTCGTAGGACGCGGTGCAGGTCACCTGGGCGCCCGGAGCGAGTGCCGCCGCGGCGGCGGGGCAGGTGATCTCCGGCGCCGTGCCCGTGCCGGAGAACGCGGTCTCGGTCACGGTGATGTCGGTGAGGGTCACATTGCCCGTGTTCGTCACGAGGAAGGCGTAGTCCACGGTGGCCCCGGCGGCGGTGATCGTCGTCGGGTCGGCCGTCTTGACGAGGGTGATCGCGGGCGTCTCGTCCGCGGGGACGACCACGGTCGAGGGCGGCGACACCGGCGGCTCGCCCGTGGGCGGCTCCCCGGTCACGGTCGCGGTGTTGGTCACCCCGCCCGCGTCGATGTCGGCCTGGGTCACCACGTAGGGCGCGGTGCAGGTCACCTGCGCACCCGGGGCCAGGGAGGCGGCGGCCGCGGGGCAGGTGATGACGGGAGCGGTACCGGTGCCGGTGAACGACGTCTCCGTCACCCCGACGTCGTCGATGGTCACGTTCCCCGTGTTGCTGATGAGGAACGAGTAGGTGATCGTCTGTCCGGCCGCGGTGATCTCCGTGCGGTCCGCCGACTTCGCCACCGTGAGCGCCGGGGCGGCGGTGACGGGGATCTCGACCGTGGACGGCGACGACACGGGTGCCGCGCCCGTCGGCGGCGTTCCCGTCGCGCTGGCCGTGTTCGTGAGCGCCGAGGTGTTGTAGTCCGCGGCCGTCACGGTGTAGCTCGCGGTGCAGGTCACCTGCGCTCCCGGAACGAGGGATCCGGCGCCGGCGGGGCAGGTCACGTCGAGGGCTCCGGTGCCGGAGAAGGACTCCTCGTCGATGCTGACGTTCGTCAGGGTCACGTTCCCGGTGTTCGTGACGAGGAAGGAGTAGTCGATGGTCTGCCCGGCGCCGGTGATCGCGGTCGTCTCGGAGCGCTTCTCCAGCGAGATCGCCGGAGCCGGGTCCACCGGCACGCGCACGGTCGACGGCGGAGACACCGGAGGCGTCAGCGACCCGGGAGGCACACCGGTGGCGGTCGCCGTGTTGCTGACCGATCCCCCGTTCACGTCGGCCTGGGTCAGGGTGTAGCTCGCGGTACAGGTCGCCTGCGCGCCCGGGGCGAGCGGTGCCGTCGGACATACGGCCGCCGAGAGCGTCCCGGAGCCCGTGAACGCCGTCTCGTTCACCGCGATGTTCGAGACGGTCACGTTGCCCGTGTTGGTGACGATGAACGAGTAGTCGATCACCTGTCCGACCGTGAAGTCGTCCGGTCCGGACGGGGTCGCCGACTTCACGACCGTGAGCGCCGGGGTACGGGTCGTCGTGACCGTCGCGGTGCTCGGGTTGCTCTCCACGCCGGTGTTGGCCTCGGAGGTTCCGGTGGCGAGCGCGGTATTCGTCACCGTGCCCGCGTCGATGTCCGCCTGGGTCAGCGTGTACGCCGCCGTACAGGTGGTGTTCTGCCCCACGGCGAGCGTCGTCGCCGCACAGTTCACCGCCCCGAGCGTCCCCGTACCGCTGAACGCGGACTCGCGGATGCCGAGCCCCGAGACGGCGACGTTGCCGGTGTTCGTGACCGCGAACGAATAGGTCACCGTGTCCCCCGCCGCGCTGGCGGTGGTCGGCGTGACCGTCTTCGTCAACGCCAGAGAGGGCGCCGGAGCCGTGATCGTGACGGCGTAGTCCTCCACCTCACCCGGACCGCCCGTCCCCGTCGGCGTCGCCGTCGTCAACCCCGTCCCGCTCTGGATGCGGAATCGGGCGAACGTCTGCCCGCCCACCGTCTGCGAGGCGATGCCGGACCAGTTCAGTGTCACGGATGAGCCGTCCGCCGTGCCCGCGGGGACCGTCGCGGTGGCGCCCTCGTTCGCATCGAACACGCCGTTGCGGTTGAAATCGATCCAGCCGACCAGGGTCGCCGGCACACCCGGCACCTTGTTCGACGCCAGCACCGACACCGAATAGGTGTTCGTCACGCTCGCCATGATCGGCCCGAACGACGCCACCCCCGTCTCGTCGTTGATGGTCTGGTTCGGGGCCGTGCCGCCGACGACGTTGTCGCCCGTCGCGTTCGCGCTGTACTGCATCGCCGTCTCGGCATCGGCCGACCACCCGAGATACGTCGCCGCATTCAGCTCCTGGGAGGCCGAGCCGTAACTGGCCGGCGCATCGCCGAAGTCGTCGGGGATGGTCGTACAGGAAGGGTTGAACCCGTCGATGCCCTCGCCACCGCTCTGCGCCCGGTAGCCGCGCACGACGATGTCGCTCGTCCCGGTCGTCCCGGCGGGGCCGCATCGGGGGGTCGGCGTGTTGAGGCCGCCGTTCGTGTTGAAGTTCTGCCCGGCGGTGAGGACGGTGGCGGAGGCCGCGAGGTCGATCCGCAGCTCCCCCGCGGCGGTGAAGGTCATCGGACGGCACGTGATCTGCACGGACGAGGGCCACCGCGCGCCGTTGTCGCCGACGAAGGTGGTGCCGGTGATGCGGTGTACGAAGGTGTTCGCCGGACACGTCGCCGTCTGCACGTTCCCGCGACCCTGGTCGTAGACCGGCCCCTCGATCCACGTGGGGTTAACCGTGGAGGTGATGACCCCCGCATTGCTCACGGTGATCGACGAGCACTGGAGGCTGAAGCGCGTGAGGATCGAGTTCGCTGAGGAGCCCGGCGCGTCCGCGGTGCGGTTCTCCGTCCGCACGGCCGTGAGGACGGAGCTCGCCGGGCACTCGGTGGGGGCGGTCAGATCCTTGTCCGACCCGACGACGGGTCCTTCATACGACACGCCGAGGTACAGCTGAGCCGGGTCGCCCGGGGCTGCTGTCGCGGGCACCACGGGCGCGACGAGCGATCCCAGCACGAGTGCGAGCATGGTCGCCACCGCCCACGACGTCCGCGGTGATGACCGTGGCCGTCGTCGCGCTCTCCGATCCATCTTCTCTTCTCGACCAGACCGCGTGCGCAGAGAACCCCGCATGAACACTCCCCTGTCCAGATCCCGGCTCACCCGCTCCCCGAGCTGGGATACCGCCGAGGGTAAGGCGAGCGATCAGCGAACTCCAGGGCGACTTTCGTCCCCCCAGGATGAGGACTCAGGTCAGCGATCGGGGGTGGAAGGCGCCTCGAGTCGACGGCGCAGCGCCGTGGCGCGTTCCTCGAGTTCCGCGCGGATCTCGTGGGCGGCGAGCGAGCCACCGGAGAGGAAACCGGCCTCCAGCGCCTCCCGCCACCGACGGTTCACCTCGTCCAGCTCGAGGGTGAGGCGCTCCCTCTCCTCGGCCGAGATCGGCTCCGGCGGGACGGACTCCTCCGCCCCGTCCTCCGGCACGACGTACCACCGGAAATCCTCGCGACCGCGGGCATTGTTGAGACGCCAGAGGAGGAAGAGGGAGAGAAGGAACCCTGCTCCCCCCGTCGCGATCATCACCCAGGCGAACCCGGGCGTCTCGTCCAGAACGCCGATGCCGTACCAGAGGAGCAGCAACGCGGTCAGAGCCAGGGCGCCGGGGAAGACGATGCGGACGAGGACGAGTCCGACGGTGTGCATCCAGGGGCTCATGCGGCAGACCGTTCGATAAGCGTTCGCGGGGAAACAGAAAGAGCCGGTCAGACTCTGACCGACTCTTTCATGAATGTCTCGCTGTGCGCGAGGGGGGACTTGAACCCCCACGTCCATACGGACACTGGCACCTGAAGCCAGCGCGTCTACCATTCCGCCACTCGCGCGAGCGTCTCGCTCCGAAGAACTCAACTTTCCGAGGATATCACGCGTTTTCGCCCGCGTTGCACACCCCGGCAGGGGCGTCGGCGGCGTTCCCCCAGGTCACCTGGCTACGATGTCCCTACCGGTCGGCATGCCAGAGGAGCCCAGTGGGACTACTTGACAGCTTTGAGAAGGGTCTCGAGCGCGCAGTGAACAGCGCGTTCGCGAAGACCTTCCGCAGCGGCATCCAGCCCGTGGAGATCGCTTCGGCGCTGCGACGCGAGGCGGATACCACTGCGGCCGTGGTGAGCCGTGACCGCATCATCGCGCCCAACAACTACGTCGTGCGCCTGAGCCCCGACGACGCGGAGCGCATGCGCGGGCTCGGCGGCGCGCTGACGGACGAGCTGCACGCACTCCTCACGAAGCACGCGAAGTCGCAGGGCTACAGCTTCGCCGGCCCCCTGTCCCTCACACTCGAGGCGGACGACAAGGTCGCCACCGGCACCGTGCGCGTCACCTCGGGCACCGTCGAAGGACGCGTGAGCTGGCAGGCCGTGGTCGACGTCGACGGACGCCGGCACACCCTCACCCGTGCCCGCACCGTGATCGGCCGTGGCTCCGACGCCGACATCACCATCGCCGACGCGGGATCCAGCCGTCGTCACGCCGAGATCCTCTGGGACGGCGAGCGCGCGATGCTCCGCGACATGGGATCCACCAACGGCACGAAGGTCGACGGGCAGAAGCTCCGCGAGGCCGCGCTCCCCTCCGACACCACGATCACGATCGGTCGTACCGACCTCGTGTTCCGCATCGTCCCCGTCGCCACCCCGTCGCGGTCGTCGCGCCCCGACGACGACGCGACCCGCGTGTTCGGAGCCCTCGGATGAGTGAACTGGTCCTGCTCCTGCTCCGCATCGGCTTCCTCGTGCTGATGTGGTTCTTCGTGTTCGGGGTCGTCTACTCCCTGCGCGCCGACCTGTTCGGGGTGCGCGCTCGGAAGCTCCCCGCGGAGGCGACAGCGGGAGCACCCGCCGCCGCTCCGGCCGCGGCACCGGCTGCCCCGCCCCGTCCCTCGTCGGCGCGATCCTCGACCGGGCCCGCGACCGTGGCCACGGCGAAGCGCCTCGTGATCACGGCCGGACCGAAGGCGGGTCTCGAACTGCCCCTGGGCTCCGACGCGATGACGATCGGCCGCTCCAGCGAATCCGCTCTGGTGATCCGCGACGACTACACGTCCAGCCATCACGCCCGGCTCCTGCTCCGCGGCGACACGTGGGCGATCCAGGACCTCGACTCGACGAACGGCACCTTCGTGGCCGGCCAGCGGGTGACGGGCGGCCCGGTCTCCCTCAGCCTCGGCACCCCGGTCAAGGTCGGCGCGACGACGTTCGAGCTGAGGGCCTGACGCCGGCATGGTCTTCGAAGGCTCGAGCGCCGCGATCTCCCACACCGGGAAGGTCCGCTCCAACAACCAGGACTCCGGATACTCCGGGGCGAACCTGTTCGTCGTCGCCGACGGCATGGGCGGACACGCGGGCGGCGACGTCGCCTCCAGCATCGCGATCCAGCGCATGGAGCCGCTGGATCAGCCGTACTCCTCCACGGAGGACGCGCAGGCCGCCCTCCAGGCCGCCGCCACGACAGCCGCGGGCGATCTCATCCGCGCCGCGAAGGATCGTCCCGAGCTCGCCGGGCTCGGCACCACGCTCAGCGCGATCATCATGGTCGACGAGTACGCCGTCATCGGCCACATCGGCGACTCGCGCATCTACCTCTACCGCGACGACGCGCTCACGCAGATCACCGCGGACCACACCTTCGTGCAGCGACTGGTCGACTCCGGCCGGATCACCCCGGAAGAGGCCAGATACCACCCGCGTCGTTCGGTGCTCATGCGGGTGCTCAGCGACATGGACGCCGACCCCGAGCTCGACATGTTCGTCATGCACGCGCAGCCCGGCGACCGCTGGCTGCTGTGCTCCGACGGCCTCTCGGGCGTGGTGGACGAGGCGCGCATCCTCAAGGCCATGCAGCTCGGGCTCGCCCCGGGGCGCACGGCCGACAACCTCCTCAAGCAGGCCCTCGACGGCGGCGCCCCGGACAACGTCACGATCGTGATCGTCGACGTCGGCGGACAGCACCCCGTCCACTCCGGCACCGCCACGATCGTCGGCGCGGCGTCGAACCCGTCCGGGGTCTACGTGCCGCCGGTCCGCGCGCCGCGGAGCAACTGGCTGCACCCGGTGCGGCAGGCCGCGAACGAGCCGAGCCACTTCGAGCCGGCGCCCGAGTACCTCGAGGAGCTGATCGAGGAGGATCGCCGTCGCGCCAAGCGCCGCCGACTGGGCTGGATCGCCGGCGCGGTCGTCGTCCTCGCGATGCTCGGCTTCGCCGCGTTCGCGGCATACAGCTGGACGCAGACGCGCTACTTCATCGGCGCCGACGAGGACAGCGTGGTGATCTTCCAGGGCGTTCAGCAGAACATCGGTCCGATCACCCTGTCGACCCCGGTCGACGACACCGAGATCCTCCTCGCCGATCTGCCGCCGTATCAGCGGGCCTCGGTCGAGCGCACCATCAGCGCCCGCTCGCTCTCGGACGCGATGGCCATCGTCGACCGGCTTCGCTCCGGCGCCGAGGCCAACATCATCGAGCAGACGCCGCTGCCCACCCCGCTCCCCTCGCCGAGCGAGACGCCGTCGGGAGGTGCCGGATGAGCACCGACGTCCAGGCCGACACCACCGTCATCAAGGCCCTGCGCCGACTGCGCATGCCTCAGACGCAGCGCAACCGTGAGTTCTGGTTGCTCCTCTTCGCCTGCGCGATCAGCGGCGCCGCCCTCACGCTCGTCCAGCTCGGCGCTCTCGGCACGATCGACCCGATGATCCTGGCGATCGGCGGCGGACTCGCCGCCCTCGCCTTCGCGCTGCACGTCGTGCTCCGCTTCGTCGCCGCCGACGCCGACCCGTTCGTGGTCCCGATCGCGACGCTGCTCACCGGCCTCGGCGTCGCGATGATCTACCGGATCGACATCGCGTTCGGGAACACCGGGTGGAACGCCTACTCCACCAAGCAGCTCGCCTGGACGGCCATCTCCCTCGCCGGCGCGATCGCGGTGGTCATCCTGCTGCGCAACTACCGGATCCTCTTCCGGTACACCTACATCTTCGGCCTCGCCGGCATCCTCCTGCTGCTCCTGCCGTTCGTGCCCGGTCTGCGGATCCCCGACGCGAACGCCCAGGTCTGGGTGTCGCTGGGCGGCATGTTCGCCTTCCAGCCCGGCGAGCTCGCCAAGATCTGCCTGGCGATCTTCTTCGCCGGTTACCTCGTGCGCACGCGGGAGAGCCTGACCTCGGTCGGCAAGCGGGTGCTCGGCATCACCTGGCCGCGCATGCGCGAACTCGGTCCGGTCCTCGTCGTCTGGCTCGTCTCGCTCGGCATCATCGTCTTCCAGCGCGACCTCGGCACCGGAACGCTCATCTTCGGCATGTTCGTGGCGATGCTCTATGTCGCGACGGGCAAGACGAGCTGGGTGCTGATCGGTCTCGGCCTCGTGGTGGCCGGCGTCGCCGCCGCCTCGCAGATCCTCAGCTACGTGCAGGGTCGTTTCATCAACTGGCTGTTCCTGTTCGACTCCTCCAAGGTCGACCCCGACGTCGCCGGCTACCAGCCCATGCAGGGACTGTTCGGTCTCGCCCGCGGCGGCCTCATCGGCACCGGCTGGGGCCAGGGCCGCCCGGAGATCACCCCGCTGGCGCACAGCGACTACATCATCACGAGCCTCGGCGAGGAGCTCGGCCTCATCGGCCTCTTCGCGATCCTCTGCCTCTACATGGTGTTCGTCAGCCGCGGCGTCCGCATCGGGCTCGCGGGCCAGGACGACTTCGGCAAGCTGCTCGCCACGGGGCTGTCGTTCACGATCGCCCTCCAGGTCTTCATCATGGTGGGCGGCGTGACGCGGGTCATCCCGCTGACGGGTCTGACCACGCCGTTCCTCGCCGCCGGCGGCTCCTCCCTCGTCGCGAACTGGCTCATCGTGGCGCTCCTGCTCCGCATCTCCGACGGCGTCCGCCGTCAGCCCCGGGTGGTGATCGGCTGACATGACCAAAGAGCTCCGCAGACTCAGCATCGTCATGCTGTTCATGTTCGTCGCGCTGTTCGCCGCGACGAGCTGGATCCAGGTCGTCGAGACCGATGTCCTGTCGCAGAACCCGCACAACAAGCGGACGCGGCTGGACAGCTACGAGATCCAGCGTGGCGCGATCATCGTCGACGGCACCGCCATCGCCAACTCGGTCCCGAGCGACGACCAGTACCGGTTCCAGCGCGTGTACACCGACCCGGGCCTGTGGGAACCCGTCACCGGGTACTTCAACCCCGCCCTGGGTTCGGCCACCGGCATCGAGGAGGCGATGAACGCCGATCTCTCCGGGACCGGCTCGAACGCCTTCTTCGCCGAGATCGAGCGCATCCTCTCCGGCCAGCCTCAGCGCGGCTTCAGCGTCGAACTCTCCCTCGACACCGCCGCACAGCGCGCGGCCGTCGAGGCCCTGGACGGCCTGCAGGGAGCGGTCGTCGCGATGGACCCGAAGACCGGACGCATCCTCGCGATGGCCTCCACCCCGGGCTTCGACACGAACCGCATGGCGACGCACGACGCGAACGCGGCCAACGCCACGTACGACGAGCTGGTGGCCGATCCGGGCAAACCGCTCTCCAACCGGGCGATCGCGGGTGACCTCAACCCCCCGGGCTCGACCTTCAAGATCGTCGTGGCGGCCGCCGCCTACGCGAGCGGAGACTGGACGCCGGAGTCGACGCTGCCCAACCCGACCTCGTACACGCTCCCCGGCTCGAACAATCGCGTCTCCAACGCCTGGGGAGGCGCCTGCGGCCCCGGGGAGACCGTCACGATCGCCGAAGCGATCCGCCTGAGCTGCAACATCCCCATGGCCGAGCTCGCGGTCGAGCTCGGCGACGACACGATCCGGGAGATGGCCGAGAAGTTCGGCTTCAACCGCAGCTTCGACACGCCCCTCACCTCGACGCCCTCCAGCTACCCCCAGGGCCTGGACGACGCGCAGACCGCGCTCACCGGGTTCGGGCAGGGACAGGTCACCGCGACGCCGCTGCAGATCGCCATGGTCTCGGCGGGCATCGCGAACGACGGCGTGGTCATGAACCCGCAGATGGTGGACGCCGTGATCGGCAACGACCTCTCGGTGATCCGGTCGTTCGAGAGCACCGAGTTCGGGCGCGCGATGGACGCCGACGTCGCCGACGACGTCACCTCCGCCATGGTCGCGAGCGTCTCAAACGGTGCGGCGCAGGGTGCAAGAATAGACGGGGTCGACGTAGCCGGTAAGACGGGAACGGCGGAGAACGGAAACAGGCCGCACACGCTGTGGTTCACGGGGTTCGCCCCCGCGGACGACCCCGCGGTCGCGGTAGCGGTCGTCGTCGAGAACGGCGGCGGACAGGGTCAATCAGGAAGCGGGGACACCATCGCCGCTCCGATTGCGAAGAAGGTCATAGAGGCGGTGCTGGGCAGATGAGGCCGACGCAGGGTGTGTCGTTCGGTGGTCGCTACGAGCTGCAGTCGCGTATTGCGATCGGCGGCATGGGCGAGGTGTGGGAGGCGACGGATCACGTCATCGGTCGCACCGTCGCCATCAAGATCCTCAAGGACGAGTACATGGGGGACCCCGGGTTCCTCGAGCGGTTCCGCGCGGAGGCGCGTCACGCCGCGCTCGTCAACCACGAGGGCATCGCCAGCGTGTTCGACTACGGCGAGGAGAACGGCAGCGCCTACCTCGTCATGGAGCTCGTGCCGGGTGAGGCTCTGTCGACGATCCTCGAGCGGGACGGCTCGCTGAGCGCGGACAAGACGCTCGACATCGTCGCGCAGACCGCCTCGGCGCTCCAGGCCGCGCACGCCGCGGGCCTCGTGCACCGCGACATCAAGCCGGGGAACCTCCTGATCACGCCCGACGGCCGTGTGAAGATCACCGACTTCGGCATCGCCCGCATCGCCGACCAGGTCCCGCTCACCGCGACCGGCCAGGTCATGGGCACGGTGCAGTACCTGTCGCCGGAGCAGGCGTCGGGTCACCCGGCCTCCCCCGCGACAGACACCTACTCGCTGGGCATCGTCGCGTACGAGTGCCTCGCCGGCAAGCGCCCCTTCACCGGCGAGTCGCAGGTCGCGATCGCCATGGCGCAGATCAACGAGCAGCCGCCGCCGCTGCCGCCGACGGTCCCGATCCCCGTGCAGAACCTGGTCATGGCGATGATCGCCAAGAAGCCGGCGGATCGCCCCTCCTCCTCGGCCACGGTCGCCCGCGCGGCCCAGGCCCTGCGTCGCGGCGACCTGAACTCCGCGGCCATCGCCGTGCCCGCCATCGCGACGGGCGGCATCGCCGGCGACGACGACGCCACGCGCATGCTCACCGCGACCGGTGACGACGGCACGACACGCATCCTCCCCACCACCGCGCAGCTTCCCACCGACGAGGCCGCCGCGGAGGAGCAGGAGAAGAGAAAGAAGAAGAAGAGCGCCTGGACGTGGCCGCTCATCGCGCTGCTCGTGCTGCTGCTCATCGTGGCCGGCGGCACGCTGTGGGCGCTGTTCGGACCCCAGACCGACGACGCGGATCCCAAGCCCACCGGGAGCTCGAGCCGCACCCCCACCCAGGTCGAGTCCGAGACGCCCTCCGCGCCGCCCACTCCTCAGGAGACGCGCGTCGACGTGACGGCGCTGAACCTCACCGACATGGACTGCGCCACGGCGACGGCGACGCTCAAGGAGGCCGGCTTCAGCGACATCACGTGCGCCGACGGCGACCCCGCGCCGAGCGACGGCGAGGTGGGCAAGGTCTACCGCGTGCAGCCCTCGGGCAACGTCGCGACGACCACCCCGATCGCATTGACCGTCTACGCCGGCCGCACACCGCTCCCGACGCCCACGGACAAGCCGACGATCACCGGGGACCCGGTCGCGGGCAGCACCGTCACCATCTCCTGGGGCACCGGTTTCACGTGCCCCAGCGGCACGACCCTGTCCGGCTACGTCGTCTCGCTGCAGAACGGCACCTTCGCCGCGGGCGGCCCGAACTTCCAGCCGACCCAGCGCAACGCGCAGGTGACGGTCGGCGACGCCGTGGGCCAGCAGCTCATCGCCACCTACCAGGGCCTGTGCTCGGGTGGGGACCAGCGGACGTCGAACGCCTCGCCGCCGCTGTCCGTCACCATCGTCGCTCCGGAGGACGGCGAGGGTGACAGCGGGGAGAGCACCGAAGGGTAGCCTGAATAGCCAGTCCAGCCGCAGTCGATTCCAGGGGGTTCATCCGTGTCCACAGAGCCACGAGTCATCGCGGGCCGGTACCGCGTCGACGAGCTCATCGGGCATGGCGGGATGGCGAAGGTGTACCGCGGGTACGACCTGACCCTGGGCCGCGAGATCGCGATCAAGATCCTCGATCCCGAGCTCGCCCGCGACACCAGCTTCCGGACGCGGTTCCGTCTCGAGGCGCAGTCGGCGTCCCGCATGTCGCACCCGTCGATCGTCCGTGTGTACGACGCGGGTGACCCCTCGACGGTCGACAGCTCCTCCGACGAGCCGCCGTACATCGTCATGGAGCTCGTCAAGGGCACGCTCCTCAAGAAGATCATCGCCGACGGTCCGGTGCCCGTCGAGGACGCGGTGCGTTATGTCGACGGCATCCTCGAAGCGCTCGACTACTCGCACCGCGCCGGCGTCGTGCACCGCGACATCAAGCCCGGCAACGTCATGGTCACCGACAAGGGTCAGGTGAAGGTGATGGACTTCGGCATCGCGCGCGCGGTGTCCGACTCCTCCTCCACCGTCGCCGAGACGACGCAGATCATCGGCACCGCCGCGTACTTCTCCCCCGAGCAGGCCAAGGGCGAGCCCGTCGACGCGCGTGCGGACCTCTACTCCACCGGGGTCGTGCTGTACGAACTGCTGACCGGACGCCAGCCGTTCCGCGGGGAGTCCCCGGTGGCCGTGGCCTACCAGCACGTCAGCGAGACGCCGGTGCCGCCCTCCGAGGTCAACGAGGAGTCTCCCGCGGCCCTCGATCCGATCGTGCTCCGCGCCCTCGCGAAGGACCCGTACCAGCGGTATCCGGACGCCGCCCACTTCCGCGCCGCCCTCGACGCGGCGGTGACGGGTGCGGCACCGACGCGCAAGCAGATCGGCGCGCTGACCAGCGAGCTCTACGGACCCAATCCGCGGCAGGCGCAGGAGACGGCGCGATCGCTCCGTCAGCTCAGCACCGACACCACCATGGCCCGCACGCAGTCGGGGCCGCCCGTCGCGTGGATCTGGGCCGGCGTCGCCCTGCTCGCGGTGCTCCTGGCCTCCGTGCTGTTCTGGGTCTGGACCATCAGCATGCGGCCCGCCGACGTGCCCAGCACCTCGCGCGTCGTCCCGGATCTGACGAACGTCGCCTCGGAACGTGCGCAGGACGACCTCGCGGAACTCGACCTCTCGTCCAAGATCGTCATCGAGTCGAGTCCCTCGATCGCGGAGGGCAACGTCATCCGCACGGATCCGGAGGGCGGGGTGTCCGTGGAGCAGGGCTCGACCGTCACGCTCTACGTGTCCTCGGGCGAGGAGACGGTCGTCGTACCGAAGCTGGAGGGCCTGTCCCTCGATGCCGCCACGAAGGCGCTCCAGGACGCGGGACTCGAGCTCGGCACCGTGACCCAGCGCAACGACAAGGGTCTTGCCGCGAACACCGTCATGACGGCCAGTGAAGAAGAGGATGCCGAGGTGGCCCCCGGCACGGTGGTGAACCTCGAAGTCGCCAGCGGCAAGGTGACGCTGAAGAACATCGTCGGCTGGTCCATGGATTCGGCCACCGAGGAGCTCGAGAGTATCGGGCTCACCCCGGTGCCGACCGAGGCACCGGAGTGCCCGGCGTCGGATCCGGCGACCGTGCACTCGATGTCCGTCGCGCCGGGCGACGTTCCCGTCGGGTCGTCGGTCGAGCTCCGCTACTGCACCGGATCCTGACCCGGACCCGCCGGCTCAGCGCGCCAGCGGATCGAGGCGCGCGGATCGGGAGACGGCCTCCTCGTCGCCGCACAGCCCGAGCCAGTTCGCGAGCAGTCGATAGCCACCCCGGGTGAGCACGCTCTCCGGGTGGAACTGCACCCCGTGCAGCGGCAATGTCCGGTGCGCGAGGGCCATCACGGTGCCGTCGGGCGCGGTGGCGGTCACGGTGAGGTCGGCGGGCAGGTCGCCCGCCGCGAGAGCGAGCGAGTGGTAGCGCCCGACGTCGAACGGCGACGGGAGCCCCGCGAACAGCGCGGAGCCGTCGTGACGGACCGCCGAGACCATGCCGTGCATCACCGCAGGTGCCGACCGGACGGGCGCCCCGAGCGCGGCTCCGATGACCTGATGTCCCAGACACACGCCGAGCGTCGGCACGCCGCGCCGCATCGCGATCCGGGCGGCCTCGACCGAGACCCCGGCGTCGGCGGGGGCCCCGGGCCCGGGAGAGAGGAGGAGGGCGTCGTGGGAGTCCAGCATGCCTTCCACCGCCGCGGCGTCCGTCGCGTCCGACTCGACGAGGGTGGTGTCCGCCCCGAGCTCCCGGAGATAGCCGACGAGGGTGTGCACGAAGCTGTCGTGGTTGTCGACCACCAGGACGCGCGTCATTCGACGTCGACCTCGCCGGGGGAGATGAGGGGGCTGACCCAGGGGAACACGTACCAGAACAGCGCGTAGAGCACCGCGGCGATCACCACGAGCAGGATGAGGACGCGCAGCCACCACGGGCCGGGCAGCAGGCGCCAGAGTGCGGCGTACATGGGTCTTCTCTCTCCTGGGGGTCACACGGACGGCGCGGCCGGCGGCGGTGGCGGATCGGTCAGGGCCGGCGGGGGTCCCTCGGCTCGCGGTTGGAAGCTCTCGAACACCCCGTACGCGACGATGCGCTCGGCGAGCGAGTACAGCGGCGAGCATGCCGTCAACGTGATGTACTGCTCCCCCGTCTGCTGCTCCGGCATCTGCGGCACGTCGGCGAGCACGTCGGTCTGCGTCGGCTTCACGTACTCCAGGGTGCGGAACCGGTAGGTGTACCACCCGTCCGGAGTCTCCACCACGATCGCGTCGCCCACGTGCAGCTTGTCGAGCTGGTTGAACGGCTTGCCCCAGGTCGTGCGGTGGCCGGCGAGCGAGAAGTTGCCGACCTCTCCGGGCATCTTCGACTGCGTGTAGACCCCGATGCCCTTCTGATCGAGCGTGCGCGCCCGGCTGGTCCCCCCGTAGATCCCGAAGTTGTAGTCGGCCCCGAACCGGGGGATGTGCATCTGCCCGAACCACTCGCCGTCGGCCGGTGCCGCCGGGACCGGCGCCTGATAGACCGTCTCGCCGTCGTCCGTCTCGATGAGAGGCGGGGGCTCGGGGGCTTCGCCCGCGGCGAGCTGCTGCGAGATCGCGGCGCCCTCCTCGTTCTTCTGGGCGGCGATGATGATGTCGCCGATCCACATCTGCCAGGCGACGAAGAGGAGCACGATGACGCCGGCGGTCAGGAGGAGTTCGCCGAGCACACTCGCGAACGTGGCGCGCGACCGGGGTCGCTGCCGCCGTCCGCGCCGCCCCCCAGGCACGACAGATGCAGTCATGGGCGTGATCATATCCGCCCGACCTGTGCAGCAGGAGTCGGGGCACCACCGATCCGCGTCCTCACGTCTCGTCCGCGCCGAGGTCTCCCGGGTACAATGACGGCATGGCACGTGACCGCAAGACCGAAGAACCCGCCGTCGAGCGCGCCGAGGGCGACGCCGCTCCCAACGCCGTCTGGTTCAAGCCGGTGATGATCGGCTTCATGCTCCTCGGCCTCGCCTGGATCCTCGTCTTCTACATCTCGGGCATGCAGTTCCCCATCCCCGGCCTCGACAACTGGAATCTGGCCATCGGTCTGGGCATCGCCCTCATCGGATTCCTCATGACCACACGCTGGCGCTGACCGGCCGCAACGACAAGAACCCCTCGCCACTGCGGCGAGGGGTTCTTTCGTCTGTCCGAGAGGCGAGGTTATCCACAGGTTATCCCCACACTGGGGAGAATTACACCGATGTTATTCACAGGGGTTAACAACCCTGTTAACAACTCGGGATCAGGCCAAAAGGATGAGGGGCGGCACCACGGCGACCACGACGATCAACAGCACCACCAGGGCGGCGAGCGACACGATCTGCCAGGTCCGCTGGTCGCGGCGCTTCGTGCGGACGTAGATGAGGGCCACGAGCGCGCCCGTGATCGCGCCGCCGAGGTGCGCCTGCCAGGAGATGCCACCGGCGAAGAACCCGAAGGCGAAGTTGATGCCGAGGATCACGAGGATGCCCGTGACGTTGGCCCCGATGTGGCGCCCGATGATCAGGAGCGACGCCAGGAGTCCGAAGATCGCCCCGGAGGCGCCGACCGTCCACGTCTCCGGCGCGAGGACGGCCACCGCGACGGATCCGCCGAGACCGCTGATGAGGTACAGCGCGAGATAGCGGACACGACCGAGCATCGGTTCGAGGTTCTGCCCGAGCATCCACAGAGCGAGCATGTTCAGGGCGAGATGCACGAAGCCCCCATGCACGAACAGCACCGTCAGCAGTCGCCACGGCTCGAACGGCAGGAGGGAGAGGTTCGGGTAGAGGAACGGCGCGTAGAAGCCGAGAGCCTGGATGATCGGGGCGTTGAGCCCGGGGATGAGCTGCACGAGGCCGATGAACGACGTCACCGCCAGCAGGACGTACGTGACGACGGGCTTGCCGCTGCGCACGGCCCCCATGGTCGTGGCGCCGCCGCCGCGCCAGCGTCGCGCGGCCTTCTTCTGAGCGGGGGTGCGGTTCTTGCGCTCGGCATCCATGCACTCGGGGCAGATCACGCCGACCGGGGCGGGCGTCTGGCACTCGGGGCAGATGGTGCGGAGGCACCGCTGGCAGAGCACGAAGGACTGCCGATCCGGATGCCGGTAGCAGAAGTTCTCACGGTTGTTCGTGAACTCGGGCGTCGTCATCCGGATCGGCCGTCGCAGTCGTCAGGCGGCGACGATGTCGATCGACTGCAGCACCACGGGCTCGATCGGGCGGTCGCCCGCCGCCGTCGGGACCGCGGAGATCGCGTCGACGACCTTGCGCGATGCGTCGTCGGCGACCTCGCCGAAGATCGTGTGCTTGCCCTGCAGCCACGGGGTCGGGTCGGTGGTGATGAAGAACTGCGAGCCGTTGGTGCCCTCGACCTTGCCGGTGATGGCGTTGCGGCGGAGGCCCGCGTTGGCCATCGCGAGGATGTAGGGCTCGTTGAAGTTGAGCTCGTTGTTGATCTCGTCGTCGAAGTTGTACCCCGGACCGCCGACGCCCTGGCCGAGCGGGTCGCCGCCCTGGATCATGAAGTTCGGGATGATGCGGTGGAAGATGACGTCCTTGTAGAGGGGACCCTCGCCCGGCTTGCCGGTGGCGGGGTGCGTCCACTCCTGGGAGCCGTCGGCGAGACCGACGAAGTTCTTGACCGTCTTCGGGGCGTGGTCGCCGAAGAGGTTGATGACGATGTCACCGTGGTTGGTGTGCAGAGTTGCGACGTGGGAAGCGTGAACCATGCGTTCATTCTCGCAGAGCTTCCGGTGAGCGGGCCGGGCGTGTACAACGCGGGAGCCGATGATGCAAGGGGCGGGCGATTCCCTCGCCGCATCCAGCCTCTCGTGGCAAGATGGGGAACCCGTACTCCAATGGACAGGAGAGCATCGTGAGCCTCAGCCGCAAGCGGAAGAAGCAGCTTCGTCGTCTTCAGAAGGACGCGAACCAGCTGTGGGAAGACCAGCAGGTGCTCGTCGGCCACGCCGCCGACGTCGCTCGTGAGGCGGGTCGCCAGCTCGGCAACTTCAATCGCGAGCAGATCGTCCCCGTGGTCCAGGACACCTACAACCGCCGCGTCGCCCCGGTCGTCGACCGCTCGGTGAAGGCCGGTAAGCATGTCGTGGACGACAAGGTCGTCCCCATCGTCGGCGGGGTTGTGGGTACGGCACTGACCGCCTGGGACGTCGCGAACGCGAAGCGCCACGGCGTCGAGTACAAGGCCCGCAAGGCCGTCTCGCAGAAGAAGGGTCCGGGCCTCGGATCCGTCATCGCCATCGTCCTGGGCGCCGCCGCCGCGGTCGGCGTGCTCTACGCCGCCTGGCAGGCGCTGCGGGCCGACGACGAGCTCTGGGTCGCCGACGACCCGCTGTCGGCTCCCGACGCGTGACCACTCCCGACCCGCACGCGCGCGTGAGGGATGCTGCGGCCGCCCGCGGACTCGACATCGAGATCCGCGAGCGGCCGCAGGCGCGTGACCTCGTCGAAGCCGCCGAGATCCTCGGCATCCCGCCGTCCGGGATCGTGAAGACCCTCGTGGTGAAGCGCTCGGATGACACCTATCTGTTCGCGCTGGTCCCGGGTGGGCGGTCCATCTCGTGGCCGAAGCTGCGCGCCGTCGTCGGAGTGAACAAGCTCCGTCTGCCCGAACCCGAGCTCGCTCTCGCAGCGACCGGTTACGAGCGCGGAACCATCGTCCCGATCGGCAGCACCACCGAGTGGCCGGTCTACGCCGATGAGTCCATCGTCGGCGAGCGGATCGCGATGGGTGCCGGTGCGCACGGCTACAGCCTGTTCGTCGACGCCGACGACCTCATCGCGGCGTACGGCGCGACCGTCGCCGACATCTCGGTGCCCGAAGAGCGCTGACCGTCGCCGGATCCTCAGAGCAGGCCCTCCATCCGCAGGGCGATGTCCACCAGCCGTACACGCTGCAGTCCGGCGACCGCGGAGAGCGCGAACCACTCGGCGCGATCGGTGGATCCCTCCGTCTCCCAGCGCAGCTTCCCCCCGGTGACCTCGGCCCGATAGACGATGCGCAGGGTATGCAGGGGGTCGGACGACTTCTGCACGCGCCGTCCGGCCGGGATGACACGGGAGTGGATGCCGAGGAGCTGTCCGACCCGGACCGTGTACCCGGTCTCCTCGCGGAGCTCCCGCCGCACCGCGTCCTCCGGCGCCTCGCCCGGTTCCAGGCCGCCGCCCGGGAGCGTCCACGCCACGCGCCGGCCCTCGGTCCACCGCGCCAGCAGGAGGCGCCCACCCTCATCGGTGACGACCCCGTATGCGGCGACGCGCAGGTCCATGCGTCACACCTTATCCGGGTCTCGGGCCGTCCCCCGCCGCGTGACGATCGGGGTGATCGATCACGAATCGAGAAGCCCGACATCACGGGCCGTCCCTACGCTGGGAGCATCATCCGGCCCACGAGAGGAACATCATGGCTGACACCGAGAAGAACTTCACCGCCGAGGAGCGCGAGGCCATGCAGGCCGCCGCCAAGGAGGCCCGCACCCGACGCTCGCGGGCCAAGAAGTCGCCCGAGGAGCTGCGGGCCGCCGGAGAGGCCGATCTCAAGCAGGCCGTCGCGAAGCTCACCGACGAGGACAAGCTGCTCGCCGAGAAGCTGCACGAGCTGGTCTCCGAGGTGGCGCCGGAACTCGTGCCCCGGACGTACTACGGCATGCCGGCGTGGGGGCGCGACGGGAAGGTGCTGTGCTTCTTCCAGCCGGCCAGCAAGTTCAAGGTCCGCTACGGCACCTTCGGGTTCGAGCCGATCTCCAACCTCGATGACGGCACCGTCTGGCCGACCGCGTACGCGGTGACCGCGCTCACGGAGAAGGACCTCGAGTTCCTCGCCGGACGCATCCGCCAGGCGATCAGCTGATCCCGAAGTGGGTCTGACGCAGCGGGGCCGCTCGCGTTAGCGTGGTGCCTGTGAGCACCCTTCCCTTCTCCGCCGCCGTCTACGCCCGCCGTCTGGCACGCGCGCAGGAGCGCGCCCAGGAGGCTGGCCTCGACGCGATCATCGTCGGCCCCGGCCCCGACCTGCAGTACCTCCTCGGCGTCGAGGGTGACACCATCGAGAGGCTGACCGCCCTCGTCCTGCCGCCGCAGGGCGCGGCGACGGTCATCGTCCCGCGGATGGAGCTCGCCAAGGTGCGCAGCACGGCCGTCGGAGAGCTCGGACTGACCGTCGCCGACTGGGTCGACGGCGACGATCCGTACGCCCTCGTCGCCGCGGCGACAGGTCCCGTCTCCCGCGTCGGGGTGTCGGATGCGCTTCCCGCGCTGCACGTCGTCCCGATCGGGGAGCGGCTGCAGGCCCGGCTCGAGCTCGCGACACCCGTCCTCCGCGAGGGCCGGATGACCAAGGACGACGAGGAGATCGCCGAGCTGCGCCGAGCCGGCGCGGCGATCGATGCCGTGCACCGCCGCGTGCCCGGATGGCTGCGCGCCGGCCGCACCGAGCGGGAGGTCGCCGCCGACATCGCTGCGGCGATCGTGGAGGAGGGGCATCGGACCGTCGAGTTCGTCATCGTCGGCTCCGGGCCCAACGGCGCCGACCCGCACCACGAGGTCTCCGACCGGGTCATCGAGGAGGACGACGTGGTGGTCGTCGACATCGGCGGCGCGGTGCCGAGCGGCTACAACTCGGACAGCACGAGGACCTACGTCGTCGGAACTCCCGATCCGGTGGCAGCCGATCGCATCGCCACCCTCGTCCGCGCCCAGCAGGCGGCCGTGGACGCGGTGCGCCCCGGGGTCACGGCGGCGGAGGTCGACGCGGCCGCCCGCTCGGTTCTCACGGAGGCGGGGCTCGGCGAGGCGTTCCTGCACCGCACGGGTCACGGGATCGGCGTCTCGGTGCATGAGGAGCCCTACATCGCCCCCGGCAACGACCTCGTGCTGCGAGAGGGCATGGCCTTCAGCATCGAGCCCGGCATCTATTTCGCCGGCGAATGGGGCGCCCGCATCGAGGACATCGTGGTCGTGACGGCGGACGGCGCCGAGCGCCTGAACACGGCGCCGCATGAACTCACGGCGACCGACCGGTGAAGGGGAGGATGGTGGAGCCTAGGAGATTCGAACTCCTGACATCCTGCTTGCAAAGCAGGCGCTCTACCAACTGAGCTAAGGCCCCGTGAGGGAATTCTTGAATTGAAAGGGTGGGGCTACCAGGACTTGAACCTGGGACCTCTTCATTATCAGTGAAGCGCTCTAACCGCCTGAGCTATAGCCCCGTCAACCTCCAGAACTTTACCGGAGTTTCGCCGAAAATCCGAATCGAGGGCGAGGACCCCCTCCGGGATCCTCGCCCTCGGCCGGTCACCGTCCCGGACTGACGTCCACGCTGCCGGCCGACACGGACACGTCGATCGTGCGGCGAGCGCTCGGGGACTCGTCGACCCGGGCATCGAACGAGCCCGCGTTGACGTCCTGACTGATCCGATACTCCACGTCGGGAAGGGTCAGATTCAGCGATCCGGCGCTCACGTCGATCGTGGTCGTCGTCGGCGCATCGCCGGTCAGCTCCACCGTCAGATCGCCCGCAGCGATGCCGAGATCCGCCTGATCGACGCCGTCGAGGAGGACGTCCGCGCGTCCCGCGTTCATCTGCACATCGAAGGCCGAGGCCGCACCGGAGACGTCGAGGGATCCGGCGTTGATCTGGACTTCCAGGGAGCCGAACTCACCGGAGACGTCGAGAGCGCCGGCATCGAGAGTGAGACTCGCGTCGAGGTCGGAGCCGCTGAGCTCCTCCGGCAGCGTGAGGACTGCGCGCTCGTCGTCGCCGAACCAGTTGCCGAACCACCAGCCGAAGGCCGGTCGAGGACTCCGGACGACGAGCTCGTCCGCCTCGCGCTCGAACGTCCACGCACCGCGGCCGTTGGTCACGGAGAGCTCCGCCGCGTCGACATCGCCGAAGTCGATGCGGACCATGCTCGCGTCGGCGTCGAGATCGATCGCGGTGACGCCGTCGACGTCCACCGTCTGCACCGAATCCGGTCGGCTGGAGGAGAGGAGGGTGCCGGTCGCCGCGACGGCCGCCGTGCCTCCGGCTCCGAGCAGCGCGATCCCACCGACCACCGCGGTGACGATCATGACGGCGGTCGCTCCGGACGAGCGCCGGGGTCCGGGCGCGCCGGGCGCCGCCGCGGGGGAAGCCGCGGACGGCGGCGGGGGAGGAGTGATCGGGGTGTGGCCGCCCTGTGCTCCGGTGTTCTCGGTGGTCATCGTGTGACTCCTGTCTGGCCGTTCGGCGGCGTCGTGCCGCCCGTGTTCTCGAGGTGGGCGAGGGCGGCGAGCACGCGGCGGTTGCCCGACTCGTCCTGTTCGAAGCCCAGCTTCTGGAAGATGGAGGTGATGTGCTTCTCGACGCTCGCCGCCGAGAGGAAGAGGAGGCCGGCGATCGCCTGGTTCGACTTGCCCTCGGCGAGCAGGGCCAGCACGGTGCGCTCCCGCTCGGTGAGCCGCATCATGCGGTCGTCGCGGTTCCGCCGGGTGAGGAGCTGAGCCACCACTTCCGGGTCGAGCACCGTGGCCCCGTCGGCGATCCGCTGCACCGAATCGATGAACTCGGCGACATCCGCCACCCGGTCCTTCAGGAGGTAGCCGAGCGGACCGCCCTGCGCGGCGATGAGATCCGACGCGTAGCGCTCCTCCACGTACTGCGACAGCACGAGGATGGCGAGCGCCGGGTGCACGGCACGGAGGTCCAGCGCCGCGCGGATGCCCTCGTCCGTGAACGTGGGCGGGAGCCGCACATCGAGGATGCAGAGGTCCGGGGAGGTGGATGCCACAGTGGCACGGAGGTCGGTGGTGTCGGTGAGGGCGGCGACCACCTCGTGGCCGGCGTCCTCGAGCAGACGCACGAGCCCCTCGCGCAGGAGGACGGAGTCCTCGCAGATCAGGATGCGCATGGCACGTTCACCTCCAGGCTGGTCGGACCGCCCTGCGGGCTGTCGAGTCGGAACGTTCCGCCCGCGGCGAGGATCCGGTTCGCGATGCCGTCGAGGCCTCCGCCCGGGATGACCTGGGCTCCGCCCATGCCGTTGTCCTCGATCCGCGCCCAGAGGGTGTTCCCCTCGCGGAGCCGGACCGTGACCCGCGCCTCGCTGGCCCGGGAGTGCTTCGCCGCATTGGTCAGCGACTCGGCGATGGAGAAGTACACCGCCGCCTCCGCATCGCGCCCCGGCCGCGGAGCCCCGGAGCCGTACCCCTGGGTCCCTGCGCCGCCACCCTGGGTCCCTGAGCCTGTCGAAGGGTCCATCCGCACGTCCAACTGCACGGGGATGGGGGAGCGGCTGGCGAGCGCCGACAGTGCGGCGTCCAGGCCGCGATCGTCGAGCACCGACGCGTGGATGCCCCGCGCGAGCTGCCGCAGCTCGGTGATCGCCGCCTTGGTCGACGTGTGCGCCTCGGAGATGAGCTCCTTCGCGGCGTCGGGATCGGTGTCGATCTTCTGCTGCGCGAGCCCGAGGGTCATCCCGACGGATACGAGCCGCGGCTGGACGCCGTCGTGGAGGTCGCGTTCGATCCGCGTCCGTTCCAGGTCGGCGGCGCGGACCGCTCCCTCCCGCTGGGCGGTGGATGCCCGCACACGCTCGGTGAGCTCGACCTCCCGGGCCCGGGCGACGATCGCCAGCGCCAGCGTGCGAGCCAGGAGGGCGAGGCCGATGATGCCGGCGGCCGAGGCGAGCGCACCGAGGATGCCGATCAGGGGCGCCCAGGACACCGGGATCTGCCCGCCGCCGAAGGGACCGATGATCGTCTCGGCCGAGGTCAGCGGCGCGAAGGCGATGATGATCGACCAGAGGAGGGCCCAGAAGAGCCGCAGCACCACGAAGCCGAGGACCGCGGTGATCGCGAAGTTCGCGACCGCGCGCCACATCCGTCCGTCGATGGCCTGCCGCCCGAGTGAGCGGAGCCAGCCGCCGAAGCCGGGACGGTCCCGCGGCTGGAGCCGGAGCGGGGCGTTCGGCACGCGGTACAGGCCGGCGACGCGGGAGATCTCGAACCAGCCGACGCCGAAGAGCGCGTACACGAGGCCCACGAGCACGACGATGCCGACGCCGAAGACGAAGAGGAGTCCGAGCCCGGTGCCGAGGAGGCCGCCGAGCATCCCGAAGATGCCGCCGCCGATCACCCCGACTCCGGCGAGGTGCAGGATCGTGAGCGGGATGCGCAGCGGCGGCTTCCCGGTCGCAGCAGCCTCGGGGGTCGCAGTCTGTGTGGTCATGCTTCCACGGTAGGGCCGCCGCACGACCGCGCCCACCGAGTCAGCCGGACACTCCCGTTCGGGTTTTCCCTACCCCGCCGAAACCCCGCTCTATCGCCGAAACCCCGGCCTGCATCGGTGCGCAGGCCGGGGTTTCGGCGGAAAGACGGGGTCTCGGAGGCTCAGTTCGACATGAAGCCGACGAGCAGCCCTCCGGTGACCTTCACGGCCAGGTTGTAGATACCCGCGACGACCGCACCGAGCACCGTGAACACGATGAGGTTGAGGATCGCGACGACGGCGGCGAACGCCATGACCTGCGGCAGACCCACGAGCTCCGACAGCGGGATGGCGCCGTCGGTGAAGCTGCGCACGAACTCGTCGGCCGTGGACATGATGCCGGTGGCCTGGAGCACGAGGAAGATCAGGAAGAACGACACCATCGTGACGACGGCCAGTGCGACCGCTCCCAGGAAGGAGAGCTTCACGGCGGACCAGAAGTCGACGTAGACGAGGCGCAGACGGACCTGCTTACCGCCGGTCTTCCGTGTCGACTTCTTCGCCAGCTTGTCGGCCACTGTGCTCATGCGTCTGTATCCTCGGGTGTCTCAGTCGTCTGGGGGGCCTCGGCATCGGCATCCGGCTCGGTCTCCTCTTCGGTGAGACCACGCTCGCCGTTCCGGGCGATGGCGAGGATGCGGTCAGCCTCCGTCGTGCGGGCGAACACCACTCCCATGGTGTCGCGACCCTTGGCGGGGACCTCGGCCACGGCAGAGCGTACCACCTTGCCGCTGGACAGAACCACCAAGACCTCGTCGTCCTCGGACACGATCAGACCACCCGCGAGAGTGCCCCGATCGTCGTTCAACTTGGCGACCTTGATGCCGTATCCGCCGCGCCCCTGGACCCGGTATTCCTCGACGGCGGTGCGCTTGGCATAGCCGCCGTCGGTGACGACGAACACGTACTTCCCGGGTGCAGCGACGGAAGCGGACAGCAGGCTGTCACCCTCGCGGAACTTCATGCCCTTCACACCGGCGGTGGCGCGACCCATCGGGCGCAGGGCCTCGTCGGTCGCCTGGAACCGCACCGACATCCCCTTGCGGCTGATGAGGAGGATGTCGTCCTCGGCGTTGACGAGGAGAGCGCTGACCAGCTCGTCCTCGTCGTTCAGCCGGATCGCGATCACGCCGCCCTGGCGGTTGGTGTCGTAGTTGTCGAGACGGGTCTTCTTGACCAGGCCGTCGCGCGTGGCGAGGACGAGGTAGTCGGCCACGGCGTAGTCGCGGATGTCGAGGACCTGCGCGATGCTCTCGTCCGGCTGCAGCGCGAGGAGGTTCGCGACGTGTGTGCCCTTCGCGTCACGCCCGGCCTCCGGCACCTCGTACGTCTTCGCGCGGTAGACCCGGCCCTTGTCGGTGAAGAACAGCAGCCAGTGATGGGTCGTCGTGACGAAGAAGTGCTCGACGATGTCGTCGGCGCGCAGCTGGGCGCCCTTGACGCCCTTGCCGCCGCGGTGCTGGGAGCGGTAGTTGTCGCTGCGCGTGCGCTTGATGTAGCCCTCGCGAGTGACGGTGACGACCATCTCCTCTTCCGCGATGAGGTCTTCCATCGACACGTCGCCGTCGAAGCCGTGCAGGATGTGCGTGCGCCGCTCGTCCCCGAACCGGTCGACGATCGCGGTGAGCTCCTCGCGGATGATCGTCCGCTGCCGGCCCTCATCGGCGAGGATCGCCTTGTAGTCCGCGATGAGCGCCTCGAGCTCGTTGGCCTGGTCGATGATCTTCTGACGCTCCAGCGCGGCGAGGCGACGGAGCTGCATCTGCAGGATGGCATCGGCCTGGATCTCGTCGATGTCGAGGAGCTTCTGCAGACCCTCGTTCGCATCCTGCGTCGTCTGGGAACGGCGGATGAGCGCGATAACCTCGTCGAGCGCGTCGAGCGCCTTCAGATAGCCGCGCAGGATGTGCATGCGCTTCTCGGCCTCGTTCAGCCGGAACTGCGTCCGTCGCACGATGACGTCGATCTGGTGGGCGATCCAGTTCGAGATGAAGCCGTCGATCGCGAGCGTCCGCGGGACGCCGTCGACGATCGCGAGCATGTTCGCGCCGAAGTTCTCCTGCAGCTGCGTGTGCTTGTAGAGGTTGTTCAGCACCACCTTCGCCACGGCATCGCGCTTGAGCACGACGACGAGGCGCTGACCCGTGCGGTCCGAGGACTCGTCGCGGATGTCGGCGATGCCGGTGATCTTGCCGTCGCGCGCGAGGTCGCCGATCTTGACCGCCACGTTGTCGGGGTTCACCTGGTACGGCAGCTCGGTGATGACCAGGCAGGTCCGCCCCTGGATCTCCTCGACGTTGACGACCGCGCGCATCGTGATCGAGCCGCGGCCGGTGCGGTACGCCTCGTGGATGCCCTTCGTGCCGAGGATCTGCGCGCCGGTCGGGAAGTCCGGTCCGGGGATGCGCTGGATCAGCCCGTCGAGCAGCTGCTCCCGGGGGAGGTCCGGGTTGTCCAGCGCCCAGAGCGCGGCATCGGACACCTCGCGGAGGTTGTGCGGCGGGATGTTGGTCGCCATGCCGACCGCGATGCCGACCGAGCCGTTGACGAGGAGGTTCGGGAACCGGGACGGCAGAACCGTCGGCTCCTGGGTCTGGCCGTCGTAGTTGTCGGCGAAGTCGACGGTGTCTTCTTCGATGTCGCGCACCATCTCGAGCGCGAGCGGGGCCATCTTCGTCTCGGTGTACCTCGGTGCCGCCGCGCCCATGTTGCCGGGCGAGCCGAAGTTGCCCTGGCCGAGAGCGAGCGGGTACCGGAGCGACCACGGCTGCACGAGACGGACGAGCGCGTCGTAGATCGCCGAGTCGCCGTGCGGGTGGTACTGACCCATGACCTCGCCGACGACGCGGGCGCACTTGGAGAACGACTTGTCGGGGCGGAATCCGCCGTCGTACATGCCGTAGATCACTCGGCGGTGCACCGGCTTGAGACCGTCGCGCACATCGGGGAGAGCACGGCCGACGATGACCGCCATGGCGTAGTCGAGATAGCTGCGCTGCATCTCCGACTGCAGATCGACCTGGTCGATCTTGCCGTGCTCGTGGCCCTCGGTGATGTCGGGGCGTTCTTCGTCAGTCATGTGTCTTTCCTGGTTGGCTGAGCTTGTCGAGGCGTCGGATCCCCTGGCACACGCTCAGGGACCCCGCGGTGATCAGATGTCGAGGAACCGGACGTCCTTGGCGTTGCGCTGGATGAAGCTCCGACGCGATTCCACGTCCTCGCCCATCAGCACGCTGAAGATCTCGTCCGCGGCGGCGGCGTCCTCGATGGTCACCTGGCGGAGCGTCCGGGTGGTGTGGTCCATCGTGGTCTCCCAGAGCTCCTTGGCGTTCATCTCGCCGAGACCCTTGTAGCGCTGGATGCCGGCGTCCTTCGGGATGCGCTTGCCGTTCTCCAGCCCGTAGGCCAGCAGCGCGTCGCGCTCGGCGTCGCTGAACACGTACTCGTGCGCCGCGTTCGACCACTTGAGGCGGTAGAGCGGCGGCATCGCGAGGTACACGAAGCCGGCCTCGATGAGTCCGCGCATGTAGCGGAACAGCAGCGTGAGCAGCAGGGTGGTGATGTGCTGGCCGTCGACGTCGGCATCGGCCATCAGCACGATCTTGTGATAGCGCGCCTTCTCGATGTCGAACTCCTCGCCGATGCCCGTGCCGAAGGCCTGGATCATCGCCTGGACTTCCTTGTTGCCGAGCGCCTTGTCGAGACGCGCGCGCTCGACGTTGAGGATCTTGCCGCGCAGCGCGAGGATCGCCTGCGTGTGCGGGTCGCGACCCTGCACCGCCGAACCACCGGCCGAGTCTCCCTCCACGAGGAAGATCTCACTGATCGACGGGTCCTTGCTCGTGCAGTCCTTGAGCTTGTCGGGCATGGCCGCCGACTCGAAGACGCTCTTGCGACGGGCCGTCTCGCGCGCCTTGCGGGCGGCGAGCCGCGCGGTCGCGGCGTCGATCGCCTTGCGGATGACGTTCTTCGCCTGGTTCGGGTTGCGGTCGAACCAGTCGCCGAGCTGGTCGCCGACCACCTTCTGCACGAACGCCTTCGCCTCGGTGTTGCCGAGCTTCGTCTTGGTCTGCCCCTCGAACTGGGGCTCGCCGAGCTTGATCGAGATGACGGCGGTCAGTCCCTCGCGCACGTCGTCGCCGGAGAGGTTGTCGTCCTTCTCCTTGAGGAGGTTGTTCGCACGGGCGTAGCGGTTGACGAGCGTGGTGAGCGCCGCCCGGAAGCCCTCCTCGTGCGTGCCGCCCTCGTGCGTGTTGATCGTGTTGGCGTAGGTGAACACGTTCTCGGTGTAGGACGTGGTCCACTGCATCGCGACCTCGAGGGAGATCTTGCGCGCCGTGTCCTCCGACTCGAAGGCGATGATCTCCTCGTTGACGACCTCGGCGTGGCGCACCTTGTTCAGGTACTCGACGTAGTCGACGAGACCGCGCTCGTAGAAGAAGACGTCGCTCGGCTGCTTCGTGACCGCCTGGCCGTCTTCCTCCGTCTCGTACGCCGACTCCGGCCGCTCGTCGGACAGCTCGATGCGCAGTCCCTTGTTGAGGAACGCCATCTGCTGGAACCGGGTGCGGAGCGTGTCGTAGTCGAACTCGACCGTCTCCTGGAAGATCTCCGCGTCCGGCCAGAACGTGATGCTCGTCCCGGTCTCCTCGGTGGCCTCGCCCTTCTCGAGCTTCTGCTGCGGGACGCCGCCCTCGGCAAAGCTGTGCCGCCAGACGAAGCCCTTCTGCTTGACCTCCACGTCGAAGCGGGTCGACAGCGCGTTCACCACCGAGGATCCGACGCCGTGCAGACCGCCGGAGACGGCGTAGGCCCCGCCGCCGAACTTGCCGCCCGCGTGCAGGATCGTGAGCACGACCTCGACCGTGGACTTCGACGGGTCGGAGGAGTGCGGGTCGACGGGGATGCCGCGGCCGTTGTCGACCACGCGCACGCCGCCGTCGGCGAGAAGGGTGACGAGGATCGTGTCGGCGTAGCCGGCCAGCGCCTCATCGACGGAGTTGTCGACGATCTCGTAGACGAGGTGGTGCAGTCCGCGGGGTCCGGTCGAGCCGATGTACATGCCGGGGCGCTTGCGCACGGCCTCGAGTCCTTCGAGGATCTGGATCGAGTCGGCGCCGTACTCACCGGGCTGCTGCTTCTTCGGTGCGGGTGCCGCCGATTCTCCGGCCTGTGAGCCCGACGAAGCGTCGTTGTTCGGTTCCGTCTCGTCAGCAGGGGATTCAGGCGTCATCAGAGGGCATTCTCCAGATCGATATCTCGAACTCCCATTCTAGCCGGGTTTCGAGTCGAAATGCCGCTCAACGGCCGCGTGTGGCCCTCTGAGCGTTTCGGACCCCTTGCATGGTGCCCTACCCGTAGGTATCGCGCGGGCCCCGCCCTGGAACGGCTCTGGGACCCCATTTCCACGAGGGGACGTCCGGTCCGATGAAGCGGAGGTTCTCCACCCCCGCCTCCGGATACCGTCGTCCGATCTCGGTGAGGATGGTCGCACGCATGAACTGCAGGTTCTTCGCCCACGCCGTCGAATCGCACTTCACGGTGAGCAGTCCCCGCTCGAGCGACACCGGCTCCGAGTGCTTCGCGGTGTCCGCTCCGGCGAGGTCGGCCCACTGCCGGACGAGGTCCTCCCGCGCGAGCGTCGTCTCCCAGCCGGATTCACGGGTGAGGGTGTCGAGGACCGCACCGAGGGTTCCCGGATCGCGTCCGGGAGTGAACGGCGCGTTGTCGTCGTCGACCGAGATCCGTCGCTTGCGCTTCCAGTTCTTGGCGCTCGGCTTGAGCCCGCGCAGCCGCAGATAGGTGGCGACGGTCTCCGGCGCCTCCGCCGGAGCTGCGCTGTCCGTGACGACGTCAGTCATCCTGCGCACCCTCCTCTTCCTGCGACCGGTCGCGCTCGTCGGTGATGGTCCCCGCTGCGATGCGCACGACGTGGGCGTGAAGCACATCGGGGATATCCTCCTCCACCGCGGCAGTCACCACTACCTGCTCATAGCCCGCCGTGAGGGCGGCGAGACGCTGGCGCCGATCGGCGTCGAGCTCGGCGAAGACGTCGTCGAGGATGAGCACCGGGTCGCCGGCGGGAGACTCGCTGCGCAGCAGCTCGGCGGATGCCAGCCGCAGAGCGAGCGCGACCGACCAGGACTCGCCGTGCGAGGCGTAGCCCTTCACGGGAAGGTCGCGGACCCGCAGCACCAAGTCGTCCCGATGGGGTCCGGTGAGGGTGAGACCGCGGTCGAGCTCATTCGATCGTTTGGCCGCCAGCGAGGCGCGGAACATCTCGGCGATCCGGCGGGAGTCTCCGCGCACGTCATCCACGGGAGTGGGGCCGTCGGCGGCGTCCCGATCGTCGTCGTCCTCCGGATCGCTGCCGGCGACGGACAGGGCCCAGTCCAGTTGCGGTCGGTGATCGGCGCCCGCAATCGCCGCATAGGCATCGGCCACCGGCTGCTGCAGATCGGAAGCCAACCGCTGCCGCGCCGTGATGATCTCCGATCCCAGCGAGACGAGCTTGTCGTCCCAGACGTCCAGGGTGCTCAAGGCCTCACCGCGGATGCCGCGCGCCCGCGCCGACTTGAGAAGGGCGTTGCGCTGCTTGAGCACGCGATCGTAGTCGGCCAGTACCGCGGCGAGGCGCGGGGTGCGCTGGATGAGGAGTTGATCGGCGAACCGGCGCCGAGCCGACGGGTCTCCACGGACGATCTGGAGGTCTTCCGGCGCGAAGAGGACGACGTGCGCGTAGCGGGGGAGCTCGTTGGTCTTCGACGGCGAGCCGTTGATGCGCGCCTTGTTCGACCCCTGTCGATTGAGCTGTACCTCGACGAGCACACGCCGCTCACCGTGGGAGAGCCGCGCACGGATGACCGCGTAGTCCTGGCCGTCCCGCACCATCGGAGCGTCGGACGACACCCGATGCGACCCGAGCGTCGCGAGGAAGACCACGGCTTCGGCGAGGTTCGTCTTGCCCTGGCCGTTCCGCCCGACGAGGACGTTCGGCCCTCGGTGCAGGGCGAGTTCCGCGGTCGCGTAATTGCGGAAATCGACCAGGCTGAGGTGCTCCACAATCACGGAGCCAGCCTACCTTCCGGGTCGGACACTCCCTCGGGGCGAGAGCTCGCGCTCAGCGCAGGAGGAGGTTGGGCTGCAGCAGGTACTTGAACGAGTCCAGGCCCGCCTGGTCGACCGAGGTCTGGCTGGTGATGAGCACGGGGCTGAGCTTGTTGGCGTTGTCGCTGGAGGTGAAGGTCACCCGCACGAACTCGCTCTTGACCGCGCCGAGCGCCTCGATGAGGTACTGCGGGTTGAGCCCCAGGGTCACCTCGTCGCCGCCGGAGAGGATGGCGTCGACCGACTCGGAGGCGCGGGCGTGCTCGCTACCGGAGGCGTCCATCGTGACGCTGTCGGTCGAGAACGTGAAGCGCAGCGGCGCGGCGCGGTCGAGCACGAGGGACACGCGGCGGACGGCCTCGATGAGGTCGGCGGTGTTGACGACGGCGTAGTGGTCGGTCTGCTCGGGGAAGAGGCGCCGGACCGGGGGGAAGTTGCCCTTGATGAGCAGCGAGGTCACGGTCTTGTTGCCGGCGGTGAACGCGATGATCTCGCGGTCTCCGGCCCCCGAGAACGCGATCTGGATCGTGCCGGCGTGCCCGAAGGTCTTTCCGACCTCGACGAGCGTGCGAGCGGGGACCAGCGCGGTGGCCTCGACGGCTTCTCCATCCCACGGCACGTCACGGAGCGAGACCCGGTAGCGGTCGGTGGCGACGAGGCTGAGGGTGTGTCCGGTGACCTCGAGCTGGACACCCGTCAGCACCGGAGTCACGTCGTCACGGGATGCGGCGAAGCCGACCTGGGCGATCGCGGTGCCGAATTCGTCGGCCGGGACGACGCCGGAGGATCCGGAGACCTCGGGAATCGACGGGTATTCCTCGACCGGCATGGCCGCGAGGGTGAAGCGCGCCGAGCCGCAGGTCACCGCGATCCCGCCGTCATCCTCCACGGCGATCTCGATGGGGGCGTTCGGGAGGCGGCTCGCGATGTCCGAGAGCAGGCGGCCGTGGACGAGGATCGTGCCCGGGGTCTCGACCGTCGCCTCGATGGTGGTCCGTGCGGAGGCCTCGTAGTCGAAGGCCGAGAGCGTGAGTCCCGAACCGTCGGCCTCGATCAGCACTCCGGCGAGGATCGGCTGCGGATTGCGCTGGGGGAGCAGCTTGACGACGAAGGACACAGCCTCGCTGAAGACATCGCGGTTGACCTGAAACCTCACGGGTGCTCCCTTGTCGTCGAACATGACGGGTCGTCGTCGGGCCCTGCCTGTGCAGGGAATCCCATGCTAGCCCCACAGTCCTGCGCTTCCCTACGCCGGAGGACTTGTGATGCCCCGGACCGGTTCTCCCCACCGTCTGGTGATCGGATCGCACCCTGAATGACTTAACTCCTTAACGGTGTTAACACCTGTGGATACTGTGGATAAGTCGGTGGAAAGCAAGCGCGAGTAAGGAACTACACACTTGTCACTTGTGGAGACCCTGAGGAATCCGCGGGTGGACGAGGGTCCGTCGCGATCAGACCGTCCCGCGGTTATCCACAGGTTTCCCCGATCGACACACATCTGCGTCGGCGCGTTCCACGGTCATCCACAAGTTATCCACATGTGCATAGACGTATTTATCCGGCGGTCAGGGACCTGTCAAACGCCGAAGGGACGCCCTCCGGTGTCGGATGGCGTCCCTCTCGTGCGCTCAGGCGTCAGCGACGACCGAGCTGCGTGGTGATCTCGGTCACCTGGTTGTAGATCGAGCGGCGCTCCTTCATGAGCTCGCTGATCTTCTTGTAGGCGTACATGACCGTCGTGTGGTCCCGGTTGCCGAAGAGCTGCCCGATCTTCGGGAGGGAGAGGCTGGTGCGCTCACGGCAGAGGTACATGGCGATCTGCCGTGCGGTGGCGATCTGCTGCGAGCGGCTGGAGCCGTAGAGATCGTCGACGGTGAGCTTGAAGTACTGTGCGGTCGCCGTGATGATGTCGGTCGGCGAGATGATGTTGTCCTCGGCCGTGTCGATGATGTCCCGCAGCACGGTCTGGGCGAGGGAGATGTCGAGGGCCGAGCGGTTCAGGCTCGCGAACGCCGAGACGCGGATGAGTGCGCCCTCGAGTTCGCGGATGTTCGAGGACACGACCGTGGCGATGTACTCGAGCACCTCGTCGGGGATGTGGAGGGCTTCGCTCTGCGCCTTCTTGCGCAGGATCGCGATGCGGGTCTCGAGGTCGGGTGCCTGCACGTCGGTGATGAGGCCCCACTCGAAGCGGCTGCGCATGCGGTCCTCGAAGCCGGTCAGGTGCTTCGGCGCGACATCGCTCGTGATGACGACCTGCTTGTTGTGATCATGCAGGGTGTTGAAGGTGTGGAAGAACGCCTCCTGCGTCTCCGCGCGCCCCTGGAGGAACTGGATGTCGTCGATGAGGAGGATGTCCACGTCGCGGTAGCGCGCCTGGAACGCGGCACCGCGGTTGTTGGCGATCGAGTTGATGAAGTCGTTCGTGAACTCCTCACTCGACACGTACCGCACCTTGACCCCCGCATAGAGGGACTGCGCGTAGTCGCCGATGGCGTGGAGGAGGTGGGTCTTGCCCAGTCCGGAGTCGCCGTAGATGAAGAGCGGGTTGTAGGCCTTGGCCGGCGCTTCGGCCACCGCGACCGCCGCGGCATGGGCGAACCGGTTGGACTGGCCGATCACGAAGTTGTCGAAGGTGTACTTCGGGTTGAGGCGCGACTCGTGACGCACGGCCGCGGGCTGCTCCATCGGGGACTCGGCGCGCACCGGTTCCTGCCGACCGAAGTCCGCCACGGCGATGGGGGCGGTGGGCTGCTCGGCCAGTTCGTGGTTCACGACGACCCGGTACGAGGTGACCTCCTCGCCGATGTGCGCGAGGGCTTCCATGATGGGCAGCCGGAGGCGCTTGTTGATCTGGGCCGCGGTGAGGTCGTTCGGCACCTCGAGGTAGAGCGTCGCCGACATCACGCCGGCCGGTACCGCGAGACTCAGGAACCCCTGGAGCTGGGGGGTGACCCGGTCGTCGGCTTCCAGCAGCTCCTGCACCGTGGTCCAGATCGGGACTTCGGGCTGGGCTGATGAGGACATGGTGCTCCGGACGATGTTCGGGAAGGGAGCGCGGGAGAGGCTGCCCTGTGGATAACTACGGATGCCCACGCTAGTCATCGTCGTCGGGAACGGCAACCTGCCGCGGAGAATCAAGCCCCGTGGCGGCTCGGTCGCGTGGCCGGGGTTGTGGATAGCTCCTGTGTGGAGCGGAGGCGAGTGCTCTCAGTCGGCGTCGTACTCGCAGCTGACCGTGCCGGAATCCGACGTCTCCTCGACGACCAGCTCGTCGTTCCAGTAGATCTTGCATCCCACCGTCTGATCGTCGCTGTCGGTGGGTGCCGTGATCGTGATCCAGGCCGACGACTCCGACGTGGTGTACTGCGCGTTCCCGACCGCCGGCCAGGGGAGGGTCCTGGTCTCGGTGTCGCTGCTGAAGGTGGCTGTCACCCCGGACTGCGGTCCCGTTCCTTCGAGGAACACCTTGTTCAGCGGGGGTGACCAGAGTCCGCTCAGGAAGACGATCAGCAGGATGAGCGCGAGGAGGAGGGCGGCGAGGGCGGCTGCCAGCCCGAGACCCGCCGTGCGGCGCTCGTCCGAAGGAGCGCGGCGCGCGCGGCGGGCAAGGACGATTCCGCCGATCGCGGCTGCGGCGCCGAGGACGAAGACGGGGATCAGCCAGGGATTCTGGAGCGCGTAGTACGGAACGGCGAGGGCGACCAGGAGGATGAGAGAGACGACTCCCGTGGCGATCGCCGCGGTGGGGAGCGTCCGAGTCCGCCTGCCGTCGCGGGTGGTCTCGGAACCGGAGTCGGAATGGGTCTGCTGGTGGGTCATCGCGGCCTCTCGCTGGGACAGCACTTCCCGCTCATCGACGGTTCGAATAGCATACCCGGGGGGATACGGACGTCCTCCGGTTCGCATGGTCGACCGGATCGATGCCGCCCTCATTCGACGAGACGGGGGGATGAGAAGTGGCCGGATACGCCGAGCTGGACGAGATCATCGGAAAGATGAAACGAGCCGCCATCGACTGTTGGATGGCGGACCAGGGCTTCGACCCCGTGTGGGGGAACGAGGGCACCTACGCGAAGTGGGGCTGGGCCCCGTATCAGTACTTCCGGCCCGAAGCCGACGGCTCCGGCGGCGGTGAGAGCGTGGGGTACGGGGACGGTGTGTCCTGCGTCGCCCAGTTCGACGCCATCCGTTCCACGATCGACGGCCTCGTCGAGCGGTGGCGGAATCTCCCGGACGGTTCCGCGTGTGCCACCCCGCAGAGTGCCGCCAACGCGGCGGCAGCTCAGCTCGGCGCCTCGGGGACGGATCCGAACGCCATGGGCGGGAGCGATATCGCCACATCCAACGGGACCGTCGCCGAGGTGGTCCTGAACCGGATGGACGGGAGCTTCCGGGATCCCTTCGTCGACAAGTACTACACCCAGTTCTCGGCGGTGCACCCGGGCATCGGGCAGGCCGCGAAGATCCTCCAGGCGAACTACGCCGCGTGCGGGGCGATGTGGCCGGCGGTGGGTGACGACGTCGCGACGATCTGCGACAGCGCCCGGGTGGCCTGGGAGACCCAGGCGAAGAACTCGTCGGCGGCGACCGCGACGTTCCAGTTGACGGTGCTCGCCGCGGTCGCCGGTGCAGTGGGATCGATCGTCACGGCGGGCGCGGGAACCGTCGCTGCCGTCGCCGGTCTGGGCGGTGTGGCCTTCGCGGCGAACACGGCCCTCGCCGGCATCACCGCCAATGCCGCGATCTCGGGGAGCTCCTACGACACGATCCTGAAGTCCCTGACCGACGCGCTGAAGAAGCTGGACGAGACGATCACCGCCCAGGAGAAGGCGCTGGCCACGATGCTGACCTCCGCCGAGTCGACGATCCGCGGTGATCTCGCGAGCTACAACCTCGACGCGTCCACGCTGGGCGAGTATCCGGTCCGCGACGGGGCGATGCGGATCGACAAGACGGACGCGAACATCGTGTCACGCAACATGGGTCGGATCGAGGAGACGCTGTCCGGTGCCCGATCGGCGCTCGGCAGCGCACCGGCCAGTGCGCCCACGCCGCGAAGCGCGGGGATCGGCTGGTCCTCGAACGGAACGCACGCAGAGGCGACCGCCCTGCATGCCCTCGTCGTGCGCTGCCTTGACCTGACGATCGCCGAGTACTCCCGCGGCCACGACCTGTTCGACGCGACGGTGGCGGATTACTTCCAGACCGATGCGAACGCGGAGCAGACGGTGCGGACGCTGCTGGCCGATGAGCGCCTGAGCGCGGATCTCGGGGTGTGACGGCCATGGAGAGTCGGCATCTCGGACCCATCCTTCTCGACGGCGGCGCCGGCGGCGGCGCCATGGAGGAGACGATCGACTTCGCGGGAGAGCAGATCCGTGCGCGACTGGAGATCGACTATCCCGACCGGCTGACGCAAGCGGCCGTCGACGACATCGATGTGATGCTCGATCACCCCCAGGTGGCCGATGGCCTCGCCCGGGACACCATCGCGTCCGCGCTGCGCCGGGAGGACTCCGCCGCGGCGCAGCTCTTCCAGGCGTGGGAGGGTGCGCGATGGGGGAGGGACAGCTCGGAGGAGGAGTTCCTGCGGGCGCTTCGGCCTGTCGCGATGACCATCACCCCGGATGGTGGAAGGGTGAACCCGGACCGTGTGGTCCTCGCTTACGGGGTCGGTGACGGCTCGGCGACCGGCCTGGTGACGGTGCGCCTTCGGCAGTGGGCGCCGCCGGAGGTGGATCGCACCCTCGCGCGCGGGGCCGCCTAGGCCGTGACAGGCAGATTTGCCCTGTGCGCCGCCAAGACGTACCCTTAATCGGTTGACTTATGCCTGTACGGCAGTTCCCTATGTCTCCGGTCGAAGTGAATCCGGTGGCAGCATTCCCGGAGTGATCTCATGAGCAAGCGCACCTTCCAGCCCAACAACCGTCGTCGCGCCAAGAAGCACGGCTTCCGTGCCCGCATGCGCACCCGCGCCGGCCGTGCCATCCTCTCGGCACGCCGCGCGAAGGGCCGTACCGAGCTCTCCGCGTAAGCAGCTGTGCTCGCCCGCCCGTTCCGTTTGACCCGCGGGAGCGACTACCGACTGGTCGTTCGACGCGGATCGCGTTGTGGCGGGGCCCGCGTCCTCACCTCCATGCTGGCGACCGGTGAGAGCAGCGCAGCGCGTTTCGGTTTCATCATCAGCAAGCAGGTGGGCACCGCTGTGGTGCGCAACACCGTGCGCCGGCGACTCAAAGCCGTCTGTGCGGAGGCGCTCCCACGTGTTCCTCAGGGCACGGATGTCGTCATCCGTGCCCTTCCTGCGTCGGCGACGGCGTCGTATGCGGAACTCCGCAGTGACGTGCACCGCTGTCTCGCGCGGCTCGCGCCCGTCGAGGCCACATCATGACCGCCTTGCCGGCGTCGTCGGTGGGCACGGGAGAGATGCGCGGACGCGACGTGCTCCGGAGCATTCCGCTCCTTCCGCGCAACGCCGTGCTGACCCTTCTCGCGGGGTACCGCAAGGTGGTCTCGCCGATGTACGGGGACGTGTGTGCGTACTACCCCTCCTGTTCCGCCTACGCTGTAGGTGCGGTGCAGCAGCACGGCGCCGTGCGGGGGGCTCTGCTCTCGGCGTGGCGCATCCTCCGCTGCAACCCCTGGTCTCGCGGAGGCGTCGACGACGTCACACCGCATCGACACTTCCGCTACGACCTGACCGCACACGGTTTCGTCGTCCCCTCCCGAAAGGACTGATCGGTGGGTCTTGACCTTCTGTTCGCCAGTGCCACCCCCAGCCCGGAACCGGCATCCGGCGGATTCGATCTGCTCGGCACGATCCTGTGGCCGCTGAAGTGGGTCGTCGAGCTCATCCTCGTCGCCTGGCACTGGCTGCTGACGGCCGTCGGTCTCCCTGCGGCGTCCGGCATCACCTGGGTCCTCTCGATCGTCGGCCTCGTGATCGTGGTCCGTGCAGCGCTCATCCCGCTGTTCGTGAAGCAGATCAAGAGCCAGCGGAAGATGATGGAAATCGCTCCTGAACTGCGCAAAGTCCAGGAGAAGTACCGCGGCAAGAAGGACCAGCTCTCTCGCGAGGCGATGAGTCGCGAGACGATGGCGCTGTACAAGAAGCACGGCACGACGCCGATGTCGAGCTGTCTGCCCCTGCTCGTGCAGATGCCGATCTTCTTCTCGCTCTACAGCGTGCTGAGCGACGTCAGCAAGCACGCGACGCAGGGCGTCGGCGGTGTCGGGCTGCTGAGCGCGGAACTCACGCAGGAGTTCTACGACGCCAAGCTCTTCGGGGTCGCGTCCCTGCACGAGAACCTCGGCAACGCGATCGAGGCCCAGAACGTCACGGCGATCATCATCCTGATCACCCTGGTCGTCCTGATGATCGCGTCGCAGTTCTTCACGCAGCTGCAGATCATCTCGAAGAACCTCTCGCCGGAGGCCAAGACCGGCCAGGCGTACCAGATGCAGAAGATCATGCTCTACGTTCTGCCGCTGGGCTTCATCTTCTCCGGTGTCTTCTTCCCGCTCGGCGTGGTCGTGTACTGGTTCATCTCGAACCTCTGGACCATGGGGCAGCAGTTCCTCGTCATCCGTGAGATGCCGACTCCCGGTTCCGAAGCCGCCAAGGCCCGCGAAGAGCGGCTCGCCCGCAAGGGCAAGGCGATCGACTCCTCCGGCAAGGTCGTCCCGATGGCTGCATACGAGGCCGAGCAGCAGCGTCTGCTCGAGGAGGCTGAGAAGGCGAAGGCGGCGGCGCCGAAGCGGCAGCAGCCGGTCGGTAAGAAGCGTGCGAAGAAGAAGGGGAACGCGTCATGAGCGAGGTCGTGACCGGGAGCACAGTGCCCACTGTGGCGCAGCTCGAGAACGAGGGGGACGTCGCGGCGGACTACCTCGAGGAGCTGCTCGACATCGCAGACATCGACGGTGATCTGAACCTCGACGTCCGTCAGGGTCGTGCCTACGTCTCGGTCGAGGCCGAGGGTGACGGGCTCGCGTTGCTCTCCGCTCCCGATACGGTGCAGGCGTTGCAGGAGCTCACGCGTCTCGCCGTCCAGAACAAGACCGGCTCGTTCTCGCGCCTCATCCTCGACATCGGCGGATCCCGCGACGCGCGGCGCCGTCAGCTCGTGACTCTGGTCGAGGCGGCGGCCGCGAAGCTCGATGAGGGCTCGTCGCAGGCCTCGCTCCCGGCGATGTCGAGCTATGAGCGCAAGCTGGTCCACGACATCGCCGCCGAGCGCGGTCTCGTCTCCGAGTCGTACGGCGAGGGCGCGGACCGCCACACGGTCCTGCGTCGGCACTGACGCGCGGAAGGCGAGCGCTGGCACGTGTCCGAGACGCAGGACTTCGGCGAGAAGACCGTCGAGCAGGAGCCGGCCGTCGCTGCCCGGATCTTCGGGGAGCGCCTGCAACTCGCTCGACGGTTCACGGACTCCCTTGCGCGTGAGGGGGAGGAGCGGGGCCTGATCGGGCCGCTGGAACTGCCGCGCTTGTGGACGCGCCACATCCTGAACAGCGCGATCGCCGCGCCCCTCTTCCACGGCTCCGTCGCGGATATCGGGTCCGGGGCCGGACTGCCCGGTCTGGTGCTCGCGATCGCGCGGCCCGACGTGTCGTGGACCCTCGTGGAGCCGATGGAGCGTCGGATCAATTGGTTGACTGAGCAAGTGAACGACCTGGAGCTCACGAATGTCACCATTCTCCGCGCGCGTGCCGAGGACGTGCGTGCGAAGGGCGCCTTCGATGTCGTCACGGCTCGTGCGGTGAGCGCATTGCGGACCCTGATCCCTCTGACCGCTCCGCTGGTCCGCGATGGTGGGGAACTGGCCCTGTTGAAGGGGATGAACGCCGCGAACGAGATCGAAGCGGCACGGAAGCAGATCGCGAAGTTCAAGCTCGCGGATGTTCGGGTCGAAGTGCTGGGCGAGGGGTTGCTCCCGGAGACCACTCGAGTCGTCCGCGCCTCCGTGCGCTGAAGACGTCGCCGTCTCCCGGGACACGGGGCTGACCCGGGGTCCTACCGTGCCCCCATGTTTCCGGCGCCGTCGATACGTCGCCGGGAGATCACTCTCCATGGGGCGATGTCGTGCGATCACGTCCGTAGGCCGCTCCGCTGCGGTTGCGGCTGTGTTCGTCCAGATCGAAGTCGGAGCAGTCGTCGTTCACCGCGCCCCGCGAAGGTTCGTCCTGTCGTCGCATCGATTGAGCCGCTGCGCGGATCGATGCGCCAGGGCTGGGAAGCGCTGAGTCGGTGCGCCGCGCAATGGGCGTGAATCCGACTGGCTGCGGCGAACTTGACGGGTCCGGACGTCTGCATGGCGCGTGTGAACGCTGCAGTTCGGGTGGTCTACGGCAGATCTCTCCTTGCGGCGGACTCGAGTTGTTTCACGTGAAACAGCCTCATGTCTGCACCCTTGGCCGGGGCGGATAGGAAAGCGATGCAGGGGAGTAGGCAACCGTCACACTGCCGAGCGCCGATGCGTCGACAGGTGTCGCTCTCCGGCCTCGGCCGGTACCGCGAACGTGGTTGGGCCGCGGCGCGATGTGAGGTGGAGATTTTGCCAAGGGGGGATGAGGCCCGTCCGGTTGAGGGGTTGGCGGTGTCCGTCGACCGTTGGGGGTGGGGGCGTCCGTGCCGTGACTATCTCGCCACACCTTGTCTTCCGGGAGCTGCCAAGGCAGGACTACCGAGTCCGCACGAGCAGGGCCCGGGCGCCCAAATAGGTACCCACGCCACGTATCGTGCAGAACCACTCGTCACGAACGCCTGGCACGATGTGTCGTGGGGCCCGCAATCCGAAAAGCGGCGCCCAGATACGAGATCGGGTGGCAATGCAAGTGCGGCCCCGCTCAGCGCGTCCTCGCGACGGCGGGCGGAGGACTGGCTGGCTCAGCCGGCCCGGACGCATTGGCGAGAGGTGTGTGCGTTGCTTTGACGGCCCCGTGGCGGCCCTGGTCCGTTTCACATGAAACAAGGACGACGAGATATCCCGACTGCGGCTCTCCAAGGGTCCGGGTGGCACGATAGACGTACGCAAGTGCGGCGCCGGCAGGCGCAGCTTCTGGCGTCGGACCCGTCGGTGCGCTGAGGCCAGAGTCACGGGCCGACGTTTCATGTGAAACGGCAGGATGAATGCAGCTGGGGGCCAAGCGCTGGTATCGAGGGGAGATGTCGCCTCGCTGCCAGAGCCAGTACGTACGGCTGCGCGGCGACGTAGGTTGAGGAGCGTAGAGCGCAGGGACAAGGGTCGGGAGCGGTGCGGCCGTTTCACGTGAAACGCTGGCGACAACTGCGGGGGTGCAGGGTTCTCAGTAAGCAGAGCGATCGCCTTGCGATCCAAGAGCCGTGCCTGACCCCCCGCGCGGCGGGAGTTGGCAAGGAGTGCAGCGCGCATTGCCGAGCGTCGGGGAGGTAGGGCTGTTTCACGTGAAACCATGACTGACAGCGGTTGACGGCCGAGGGCTGTGGGTGTGCGGGACGGCCGGGACAGTACCCAAACGGACTGCCTCATGCTGCGAGGCGGCATGGGCCACGGGTGGCAGCACGTAGAGGCTAGTGTCGGGCGTCATTCGGCGGTTTCACGTGAAACGCTGCCAGCAGCAGGTGGGGACGGACGGTGGGCCGGGAGGTGACCAGGCGTTTCGCTATCCAAGCCAGCATCTAATGCTGCGCGGCGTCCCCGGCTAAGGATCGCAGCGCGCAGAGCCGAGGTCCGGGCGCCGTGCCGCTGGTTCACGGGAACACCCTCTCGGGTGCGGCGGGGGTCGGGGCGGTTGTGTCATCTGACGAAGCCCGGCACGCTGAGAGTCAGTTCGTCGTGAGGCGTTAGTCGTGGGGGGTCGGTCGTGGGTTGCCTCACGCTCACGGTGGTGCCCGCGGTGTTTGACACGGCTGGTGAGCGGTCGTTGGTGAGCGCGGGTGCTCCACTGGTGAGGGGTTCGGCGGGGGCTGTCTGATTCTCTGATTGTAGGCGGCAGTGAGCACCCCGGCGGGCGCGGGGGAATGAGTTGTGCTTTCTGGGCCGGCGACTGCGTGGGTTTCATGTGCGTGACCGAGCGCCGACGGATGGCCGTGATATCGACGGGGTCCGCACGGGAGCTCGCGTGTCGGCTTGGGGAAATCGCGGGGGCATACCGTGGCGAGCACTGGTGCTGAGCTACTCGATTGCGGCACGGCATGGAGGGCGCACTCCAGCGGGCGTCAGTGCTCGCGGTCTTCGACAGATCGCGTGACGCCGGCCTCCTGGATCACCTGCGGTACTCAGCGACACGGAGTGAGCGCACGCCCCCAGGGGGCACGCCCGGGCGTTTCACGTGAAACGGCACCGAGAGTATGGACTCATCGCCTGTTCCCACGCGTAAGGAGCAGTGCGTTCTCACCGGACGCGTGGATTGCGTGCCGGGGAGGGGCATGCGCCACTTGTGGCCCGCGCGGTAGCGACGGGTGGAGGCGGGCGCGAACGGAGCACCAAGACGCACGCAGACTGCGCCGAGTTCCTGGGGTAGACCAAGGCACGATGTGGAGGTTCACACGACGTTGGCGTGGTTCGGGCGAGCTGGGGGGTGCAGGGGGCTGCTCAGACAGGACAAGGAAGCCAGCACCGTGAGCGTTCCCGCGTGGTGGCCTGGCTCCGTGGTGGCTGTCTCGGTCTCCGATTGGGACCCGTAGAGGTGGGGCCTGCGTGTGCCGGAGTGCCCATGTCCAGGCCCGGGCCCCGGTGTCGGGGCCCTTACGGATTCTGGGCTGCGGGACTGCGCGGAAACACAGACGGGGGGGGAGGAGCATCTGCGGTGGCCGGGGAGAGCGTGCCAGGGCCTCGTATGCGACCGAATCGGTGAACGAGGCGCTGATTCGCGGACCTGGTGGAAGTCTGCTCCCGATCCGACGTGATCCGGAGGACGCGGATGATGGCGAAGCCAGTTCCGCCCGTCACGCCGGACCACAGGCCAAAGAGGTGTGGCACCTAGGCCGTTCTCCAGGACGGGAGGGCAGCCAGGCGTTTCACGTGAAACGTCCGTGTCCAGCGCCATGCGGTCCATTCGGCGGACACGGCGCGCGAGGCACGCACCCTGCTGCCTGGTCGCGCCTGTGCTGCGAGGTCGGTCCCTGCGATTAGAGTGGAACGCGGCCCCGAAAGGAGTGGATGTTTCACGTGAAACAGTCCGAGAAGGCATCGTCGAACGAGTCGTTCGGGATGGATACACCCCTCGCGCGAGAAATCGCGGATCTCTCCGCCCGGCGCCGCGCGCTGGAAGGGGTCTCCGTCGAGTTCAGTGGCGACACTCGCATCCTGACGGTGTCGAATCAGAAGGGCGGTGTGGGTAAGACCACCAGCGCCGTGAACATCGCATCCGCGCTTGCGGGACTGGGCGCGAAGGTGCTCGTCATCGACCTCGATCCGCAGGGGAACGCCTCCACTGCCCTTGGGGTGCCGCACAACGCCGACACCCCGAGTGTCTACGATGTCCTCATCGACGAGTTCCCCCTTGCGGAGATCGTTCAGCCCAGCCCCGAGAGCCCGAATCTCTTCTGCGCGCCGAGCACGATCCATCTTGCGGGTGCTGAGATCGAACTCGTCGCGCAGGTGGCGCGAGAGCACCGCCTCCGCCGGGCTCTGGAGGACTACCTCGCGGACCATCCGGTGGACTTCGTCATCATCGACTGCCCTCCCTCCCTCGGGCTGCTCACGATCAACGCTTTCACTGCCGCGAACGAGGTCTTCATCCCGATCCAGTGCGAGTACTACGCCCTGGAGGGTCTGAGCCAGCTGCTCGGCAGCATCCAGATGATCCAGAAGCACCTCAACCCGGGGCTGCATCTGTCGACCATCCTCCTCACGATGTTCGACGGACGGACGCGGCTGGCCCAGCAGGTGGCGGAGGAAGTGCGGTCCCACTTCCCCTCGCAGGTGCTGGACACCGTGATTCCGCGCTCCGTCCGTGTGTCGGAAGCCCCCAGTTTCGGCCAGACGGTCATCGCCTACGACGGTCAGTCCGCCGGGGCGATCGCGTACCGCGAGGCCGCCGTCGAAATCGCGTCGCGACAGACGCAGAGCAAGGAGAAATAATGGCGAAGCGCACTGGACTCGGCCGCGGCATCGGCGCCCTCATCCCGACGGCGGACCAGACCGAGCGTCCCGTCGACGTGTTCTTCCCCGGTGCGAAGATCGCTCCGACCCCCGAGGCTCCCTCCGCGAGCGCCAACGCCGCGCCCGAGACCGAACTCGAGGCGGTGCCGGGGATCCACCTGATCCAGGTCGACCCGCAGGCGATCGTGCCGAACCCGCGGCAGCCCCGCACGCACTTCAACCCCGAGGACCTCGCGGAACTCGTGCACAGCGTCCGTGAGTTCGGCGTACTGCAGCCGGTGGTCGTCCGGAAGAACAGCGACGGCGAGTACGAGCTCATCATGGGGGAGCGGCGCACGCGGGCCGCCCGCGAGGCCGGACTCGAGGCGATCCCCGCCATCGTCCGCGACACGGCCGACGAGGACCTCCTGCGTGACGCGCTGCTGGAGAACCTCCACCGCTCGGAGCTGAATCCCCTGGAAGAGGCGTCGGCCTACCAGCAGCTCCTCGACGACTTCGGCATCACTCAGGAGGAGCTGGCCACGCGCATCGGGCGCTCCCGTCCGCAGATCAGCAACACCATCCGCCTGCTCAAGCTGCCGGTGCCGGTGCAGCAGCGAGTGGCCGCCGGTGTGCTGACCGCCGGACACGCCCGCGCGATCCTCAGCGTGGACTCTCCGGAAGCGATGCAGCGTCTGGCGGACAAGGTCGTCAACGAAGACCTGTCCGTTCGCGCGACGGAGGAAGCCGCCAAGTCGCAGCCGTCCGCAGGGAAGACTCCCAAGCCCACCCCGGGTGCGCGGCGGGCCTACCTGGACGAGGTCGCCGGCAAGCTCGGAGACCGGCTCAACACGCGCGTCCGGATCTCCCTGGGTGCACGAAAAGGCCAGGTCACGATCGATTTCGCATCGATCCAGGATCTGAACCGCATTCTCGAGGAGCTGGGCGAAGAAGGGTACGGCTCCGCGCGGTGACCGCGCCCCCGGTCGGGGGTGACATAGACTCGCGTCATCTCGACGATGCGAGGGGGATGTCATGTCCAGATCAGCTGATCCAGCGAGTATCAAGCGTCGCGTGATCGCCGTCAGTATCGCGGCGGCTCTGGGCGGATTCCTCTTCGGATTCGACACCGCGGTGATCAACGGCGCCGTCGACGCTCTGGCCGGAGACGTCTCCGGTTTCGATCTGGGCACGGGCCTCAAGGGCTTCGCCGTGTCGTCCGCCTTGATCGGCTGCGCCGTGGGCGCCTGGTTCGCCGGGCCCGTCTCGAACAAGTTCGGACGCATCCCCGTGATGGTGGTCGCCGCGGCCATGTTCTTCGTCTCGGCGATCGGCTCCGGCCTCGCCTTCAGCGTCGTCGACCTCATCGTCTGGCGCGTGATCGGCGGCCTCGGCGTCGGTGCGGCGTCGGTGATCGCACCCGCGTACATCGCGGAGGTCTCGCCGGCAGCGATCCGCGGTCGGCTCGGATCGCTGCAGCAGCTCGCCATCGTCCTCGGCATCTTCGCCGCCCTCCTATCCGACGCCCTGCTGGCGGGCATCGCGGGGGAGGCCGACCAGCCGCTGTGGGGCCTGACCGCGTGGCGGTGGATGTTCATGGTCGCGGCCATCCCCGCGCTCGTCTACGGACTCGTGTCGTTGCGGCTGCCGGAGTCGCCGCGCTACCTGGTCCGCAAGGGCGAGGTGAAGCGCGCCGCGGAAGTGCTCCAGACCGTCACGGGGACGATCGACACCGAAGCGAAGATCAAGGAGATCACGGGCACGATCGACACGGAGCGCTCCGAGTCGCTACGGGATCTGCGGGGGAGCCGGCTGGGGCTCAAGCCGATCGTCTGGGTCGGCATCCTGCTGTCGGTGTTCCAGCAGTTCGTCGGCATCAACGTCATCTTCTACTACTCCACCACGCTGTGGCAGTCGGTGGGCTTCGACGAATCCAGTGCCCTCCTCACGTCCGTCATCACCTCCGTCACGAACATCGTCGTCACGATCGTCGCGATCCTTCTCGTCGACCGGGTCGGTCGTCGGATCATGCTCCTCGTCGGCTCGGTCGGCATGACGGTGACCCTCGGACTCATGGCGCTCGCCTTCTCGTTCGGCACGCTCGACGCCTCCGGAACCGCGACCCTGCCCGATCCCTGGGCCACCGTCGCCCTCATCTGCGCCAACGGCTTCGTCGTGTTCTTCGGTGCGAGCTGGGGCCCGCTCGTGTGGGTGCTCCTGGGCGAGATCTTCCCGAATTCGATCCGTGCCGGCGCTCTCGCCGTCGCCGCGGCGGCGCAGTGGGTGGCCAACTTCTTCATCTCGACGACGTTCCCGGCGTTCGCCGAGATCGGCCTCACCTTCGCGTACGGCTTCTACGCGTTCTTCGCGCTGCTGTCGTTCTTCTTCGTGTTCTTCAAGGTGCCGGAGACCAAGGGCCGCGAGCTCGAGGACATGAGCGAGGATGCGAAGGTGGAGCGCCGACCCCGTCGCGCACGCGCGTAGGCTGGAGGGATGACCGAAGCCGTCCCCCGTCGCGCCAGCCTGGAAGTGCTGCGCGCCGAGGCGTCGGACGAACTCGCCGTCCTCGTCCAGGAGCGCCTTCTGGGCGGTGAGGACCCCTGGGAGTTCATGGAGGAGCTGCCCAGCGTCGACGAACTCGTCGTGTACCTGCTCCGTGCGGACAACATCGCTGCCAACGACGGTGTCCGACCCAACGCCGCGCGACACTACCGGGTGCTGCGCCAGATCGCCCTCGAATACCCGGAGCTCACCCCGGCCGTCTGGGGGCTTCTGGATGAGAAGCAGCGACACCGTCGCTGGGACCCGCGCATCGCTGACGCCTCCTGACGCCGATGCTCCTCGTTCTCTCCTGATCCGTCGCTGACCGGTACGGGCGGCGCGGAGAATGCGAAAAGGGCCGCACCCGGAGGTGCGGCCCTTTTCGTGGTCGTGGGGGATCAGCCGAGGAAAGCGGCGAGATCCTGCTCGAGGGCGAACTTCGGCTTGGCGCCGATGATCGTCGTCTTGACCTCTCCGCCCTGGAAGACCTTCATCGCCGGGATCGACGTGATCTGGTACTTCATGGCCAGCTCTGGGTTCTCGTCCACGTTGAGCTTGAGGATGGTGATCTTGTCGGGGTTGTCGGACTGGATCTCGTCCAGCACCGGCGCGACCATACGACACGGACCGCACCACTCGGCCCAGAAGTCCACCAGCACGGGACCATCGGCCTGCAGCACGTCCTGCTCCCAGGTCGCCTGGCTCGTTGCCTTTGCACTCATCAGAGTTCTCCTTGTTCGAGGTTCGCCTGTTGCAACAACGGGCGGGGGGAAAGTGTTCCCGGCCGTGGTCAGGCCGTGATGACCTCGGCGGCCTCGGCCGCGGGGACCTCGACGGAGGAGTCCTCCAGGTCTGCGAGGAAGTGCTCGGCGTCGAGGGCCGCGATCGTGCCCGTCCCGGCGGCGGTGATGGCCTGGCGGTAGGTGGGGTCGATCACGTCGCCGGCGGCGAAGACTCCGGGAACCGACGTGCGCGAGGAGCGACCGTCGACCCAGATCGTCCCCTCGGGCGTGAGCTCGAGCTTCTCGTGGACGAGGTGGGTGCGCGGGTCGTTGCCGATGGCGATGAACAGGCCGTCGAGGGGCAGGTCGCGCAGCGAGCCGTCCTCGGTGGAACGAAGCTGCACGCCCGAGACGGCGTTGTCGCCGAGGATCTCCACGACCTCGCTGTTCCACACGAACTCGATCTTCTCGTTCGCGAAGGCGCGCTCCTGCATGATCTTCGAGGCCCGCAGGGTGTCCTTGCGGTGGATGACGTACACCTTGTCCGCGAAGCGCGTGAGGAAGGTGGCCTCCTCCATCGCCGAGTCACCGCCGCCGACGACGGCGATCGTCTTCTGACGGAAGAAGAAGCCGTCGCAGGTGGCGCACCAGGAGACGCCGAAGCCGGAGAGACGCTCCTCGCCCTCGATGCCGAGCTTGCGGTAAGCGGAACCCGTCGCGTAGATGATGGTCTTCGCCTCGTGGGTGGCGCCCGAACCGAGGGTGACCTTCTTGACGGGGCCGGCGACGTCGAGCTCGGTGACGTCGTCGTAGAGCACCTCGGTGCCGAACTTCTCAGCCTGCTCCTGGAACTTGGCCATGAGCTCGGGGCCCTGGATGCCCTCCGGGAAGCCGGGGTAGTTCTCCACCTCGGTCGTGTTCATGAGCTCTCCGCCGACCTCGACGGAGCTCGCGATGAGGAGCGGCTCCAGGTTCGCGCGCGCCGCGTAGATGGCAGCCGTGAATCCGGCGGGGCCGGAGCCGATGATGATGACCTGACGCATGTGATCTCCGTTAGAAAGGCGGTGCCGTCGAAAGACGTCCGACTGCTTCAACCCATGGTAACCGCGGGGCATTCCCGCGTCAGCGGCCGGGAAGGAAGCGGCGGACGAGCCCGCCGGCGGCCTTCAGCTCCGGGGCGCGGAAGACCGCGAGGATCGCGACGTAGACGAGCACGACGACGAGTCCGATGACGGCCGTCGCCAGGGTGCCGGGAATGACTCCGGACGTCGCCCATCCCGTCGTCCCGCCGAGGAGGAGGAAGGTGCCCCAGCCGGCGAGACCGGCCGGGATCGCGGCGATCGCGAAGAGCGCCAGGGCACGCATCCACGAGAGGACGCCCAGCCCGCCGATCTTGCGATGCAGCAGCCAGGTCGCCACGATCGTCTGCAGCGTGCTGGCGATGGACTGGCCGAGAGCCACGGCGGCAGCCAGCTGGGTCAGGGCGATGACCTCTGCGGACAGGAGCGCGGCCGCGCCCAGTGCGGTCACGACGATCAACGTGCACTGGAAGATCGTGAACCAGAAGGGGGTGCGCGTGTCGTCGTAGGCGTAGAAGGTGCGCTGGACGATGAACAGGATCGTGAGCGGGATGAGGCTGATCAGATAGCAGAGGAGGACGATGGCCGCGCCCTCGGCATCCGAGGGGCTCTCGGTGAAGACGCGGGAGGCGGGGATGGCCGCGGCGGCGACGGCGGCGACGGCGGCGACGATGAAGAAGAGCAGAGTGCGGATGCTTCGCGAGATGTCCCCCCGGACCTCGTCATCGCGACCTGCGGCGGCGTGCTCGCTGATCTGCGTGAAGTACGGGGTTCCGATCGACAGGACGATGACGGAATAGGGCAGCATGAAGATGAGCCACGCGTTCGTGGTCACGGCGAGGGACGCCCCGGTGCCGGACGCGTTGCTGACGATGTTGCCCTGGAGCACGCCCGCAGCCAGGGAGGCGAATGCCATCAGGAACGTCCATCCGGCGAGCTTCCCCACGTTGCCGAGGCCGACCCCTCGCCACTGGAAGTCCGGACGGAGGGAGAGGCCCGTCCGCCTCCAGAACAGGAGCAGGATGAGCGCCTGCACGGCGATGCCGAGGGTCGCCGTGCCGCCGAGAGTGGCGATCATCTCCGGGGTCCACTCGGCGGAGTTCCGGGAGACCGGTGCGAAGACCCACCCGAGGATGAGGAACCCGATGATGGAGACGATGTTGTTGACGACGGGGGCCCAGGTGAACGGCCCGAAGATACGCCGCGCGTTCAGAGCCTCGCCCAGCAGCGCGTAGAGGCCGTAGAACAGGATCTGCGGCAGGCACCAGTAGGCGAGGGCGGTCGCGAGCGCTTGGGTCGCGGGCGAGAACCCGCCGGCCACGATCTGCACGAGCCAGGGTGCTGCGATCGTGGCCACCGCCGTGACGGCGACCAGGACGACGGTGCCGAGGGTGAAGAGCTTCGAGATGAAGGTGTTTCCCCCGTCGGCGTCAGCCGTGGCCTTGACGATCTGCGGCACGATGACCGCGGTGAGGATCCCGACGGAGATGAGGGAGAAGACGCTGTTCGGCAGGGTGTTGGCCGCGGCGAACGCGTCGGCAGGACCCGACCCGAACGAGCCGATCACCGCCACGAGGATGATGCTGCGCAGCAGCCCGGTCACGCGGGAGACCAGGGTGCCCGCGCCGATGATGGCGCTGGCGCGTCCGAGACTAGTCACGCGACTCCTTCGCGGAAGGGGCATCAGGGCCGTCGAGACGCTCCTGCACCGCGGCCTCCGCCTCCTTCTCCTCGATCAGTTCCTCGACGGCTGCCTCGACCGCTTGCTCCTCGATCGCCTCCCGGCGCTTCCGACGCACCGTGCGGACGACGCCGAGAGCGATGAGCAGCACGGCCAGGCCGCCGAAGATGACGAGCCCGATGGTCTCCCACTCCGCCCGCACCGCCACGCGGACGGTCTGCTCCGACTGGATCGGCACTCCCGTCGGGCTGGTCAGCGCGAGACGCAGATCGAGCTCGCCGCTGCCCACCCGGGCGGAGACGGGCACCTTCGCCCTGGTCGTCGAGTTCGCCTGCACCTCGACGTCGATCACGGGCTTCACCTCGAGGCGCGGATCGCTGGGGGCCGCGAACAGCCGCACGGTCACAGGCCAGGGGAGGTCGTTGCGCACCGCGATCGGCAGGTCGGCGTTGGCCGTGAGCAGCTGGATGGTGCTGGAGTCGGGGATGCTGACCGCGCCGAGCGTCTCGGTGGTGCGGGCTCGATGGGCCGCGACCTTCTCTGCGAAGGCCTCATCGGACGAGCCGACCGCGATCGTGCGCAGGATCCGGATGCGCTCCGGGCTCAGCAGCACGAGGGGGTCGTCGAGGACGGTGGCGAACGCGGTGAGGGCGCCCTCGTCCGTGAGCAGGTTCGCGAGGTCAGGGGCCCTGGTGGCCGCAGCGGCATCCGGGACAGTGACGGAGGCGGCAGGGGCCGCGCGCACCGCGGAGAGCTCGAATCCGACGGAGTCCGCCGCCGAGATCGCGTCGCGGAGCGCGTCGGCCGAGCGGTTCTCGTCGCGATCCAGCCCCACGAGGAGCGGGGCACCGGGGGCACGGGCACCCGCGAGGAACAGCCGCGCCGCGGCCTCGGCCAGGTGCGCCTGACGCGGGGCGGAGGAGGATTCGGCCGCGGCGGCCGACAGCGCGGCGGACGTGGCGGCGTCGATGACGAGCAGGTCCTGGCCGCCCGACGTCGCGTGGGCGGAACTCTGCCCACCGACCGTCGTCGACGACACCACCGTCGTCGTCTTCCGGTCCAGGTAGCCGGAGAAGGCGGCGAGGTCGCCCTGCGCGAGGTCGCTCTCGGGCCAGACGATCCCCGGGATGGCCCCGTCGATCTCCGCCAGCTCCTCATCGGTGGGCAGCGCGGGGCCGTCGGTCGGCGTGGGAGACGGTACCGCCGCGGTCCCGGGCGTGCTCGTCGGCGTGACGGCGCGCTGCTGCGGGAAGGCGGCGGGGTCGAGCAGGGAGGTCAGCGGGAGTGGCGCCAGGGCATCCGGGAGACCGGCCTGGGCCTGCACGGTGAGGTCGGCGTCGCCGAACTGCAGGGCGAAGCGGGTGTTGGGGAGCTCCTCGAGCCTCTCCAGCCAGTCCGTGGCCGTCGAGGGGGCGGCCGTGCCGAGGGCGCGGATGGCGGCGGGGATGGCGGGATCGAGTGCGAGCACGGCCGTCGTCCCCGCCACGCCGTCGAGCTGTGCGGTGAGGTCGCCGTCGGGGGCGGTGAGGTCGGTGAGCTCCTCGGCGCTCAGCAGGGCTCCGCCGGCCGGGGTCGCGGTGATCGGGACGAGCACCCCGATCGGACTGGTCGGCGCGGAGGTGACGACGAGGACGCTCGTCGCGGTCGCATCCCAGGTGGTGGTGCGCTGCCCCGCGGTGTCCTTCGTGCGGGCATCGCTCAGGACGGCCCGCAGCGGGTACACGCCGGGCGCGAGGGGCTCGAGCGTCTCCTGCGGCACGAACACCGTCGTGGTCGCGGATCCTCCGGCCTCGGCCGTCTTCGTGGCCTCGTCGCCGAGTGGGAGGAACGAACCGGCAGCACGCCCCTCGTCCAGCCAGTCCGTGACGGCGGCATCGTCGCCGAGCGGCGTGCTGCCGAGCTCGACCTCGACCCGGCCCGTGGAGAGCTCCGACGCGGTCTCGTTGTCGATCGTGATCACCGCCGAGGTCGACGTGCCCGGCGCGACGGTGCCGCGCAGGCCCGCCGTGACATGCAGCTCCACCCGCTGGTCGTCGTCCGCGGGGGGCTGGTCGGCCGCCATCGCCGGTCCGCCGACCCCCAGGGCGCAGACGCCGGCGGCGACCACGAACGCCGCGAGCCGGCGCACGCGCGCGCGGAGGCCCGTCTCGGGAGTGATCGCGGTCATGAAGGTCTTCCTCGAACGCCGGGAGGAGGCGGATCGTGAGTACTGACCCTGCGATTCTAGGAGGCCGGAGGGAGGAGAACCCTGAAGACGCGTAGAGTGACGGCCGTGTCCGACACCCCCGCCCCCCATCCCGACCCGCTCCGCAGTGCCGCGTTCGCCGCGGATCTCGACGCCGCCGACCTCCGATCCGAGCCCCTGCGTCGCCTCTGGGGAGAGGAGGCGGACGATGCCCTCGCCCGCGGCCTGCGCGAACCCATCCTGCGGGCGATCGCCGGGGACGAGGGCGTGCTCGCGACCCTCGGACGTCTCCTGGTGCTCGGGCTTCCGCAGCCCCGCGCGGCGGTGGAGCGCGCCCTGCCCACCCTCGGCGTGGACGGTCTGGAGGCCCTGGGGCTGGCGACGGTCGACGCCGACTCCGTGATCCCGGTCGCGCTGCTGCGCCCGCAGTCGTTCGTCGACGAGGACGGTGTCGGGGAGTGGTGGATCGCGAGCGATCTGGACGAGGTCGCCCTCGACGGTCCGCTGCCCGCCGATCACGTGCTCGGCGTGGGCGGGGCCTCGCGCACGCTCGCCGAGACGGTCGTGCCGCTCGCGGTGGATCGTGCCCTCGACCTCGGCACGGGCTGCGGCATCCAGGCGCTCCTCGTGGCGCGGCGAGCCGGCCGGGTCGTCGCCACCGATGTCTCCCGCCGAGCACTCGCCTACGCCGCGCTGAACGCGCAGCTCAACGGGGTCACGAACATCGAGTTCCGCCACGGCAGCATGTTCGAGCCGGTCGCCGGGGAGGCGTTCGACCTCATCGTCTCGAACCCTCCGTTCGTGATCACCCCCCGCACCGAGGGGGTGCCCGCCTACGAGTACCGCGACGGCGGTCTCGTCGGCGACGCGCTCGTCGAGCAGTTCGTGCGCACGGCACCGGCGCATCTCACCCCGGGCGGCATTGCCCAGCTTCTCGGCAACTGGGAGTCCCGCACGGGGATCACCGGCCTTGCCCGGCTGGACGCGTGGGTGCCCGCCGACCTCGACCTGTGGGTGGTGGAGCGGGAGGAGCTGTCGCCCCTCGCGTACGCCGAGCTCTGGATCAGGGACGGCGGCATCACGCCGCGCGACGCCGCGTTCACTCCGCTGCTCACCGCGTGGCTCGACGACTTCGCGGCGCGGGGTGTGACCGCGATCGGCTTCGGCTACGTGCTGCTCCGCCGGGGGCAGGGCGAGCCGCTGCGGCGGTCGGAGCGTGTCTCGCAGCCCGTGGCGAACGTGGGGGCGGCGCTCGCTCTCGGCCTGGCGGCCCACGATGCGCTCGCCGAGGGACTGCCGGACACCCTCGTCGTGGCCCCTGACGTGACGGAGGCGCGCCACCTGCTTCCCGGCAACGACGACCCGAGCGTGATCGAGCTGCGTCAGGGCGGCGGATTCGCGCGGACCGTCGCGGTGGATCCCGCGCTCGCCGGGTTCGTCGGCGCCTGCGACGGGGAGCTCCAGGTTCTGCAGATCGCCCCCGCCCTTGCCGACCTCTTCGAGGTGCCCTTCCCGCAGCTGTGGGCGGAGCTCGAGCCGCGCATCCGGGGACTCGTGCTCGACGGCTTCCTCCTCCCGGGGGAATAGTCCCGGCTTCCATGCGTTCGAATACACCATGAAGGCTTTCGGATTCCTCTCGTTCGGTCACTATGCCGACGTGCCCGGCTCGGCGACCCGCACCGCAGGCGACATGCTGAAGCAGACCATCGAGATCGCGGAGGGCGCGGACGAGCTCGGCGTCAACGGCGCCTACGTCCGCGTGCACCATTGGGCCCGCCAGGCGGCGTCCCCGATGCCGCTGCTGACGGCCATGGCCGCGCGCACCGAGCGGATCGAGGTCGGCACCGGCGTGATCGACATGCGCTACGAGAACCCGTTCCAGTTCGCGGAGGAGGCGGCCGCACTCGACCTCATCGCGGACGGCCGGATCGCGCTCGGCGTGAGCCGTGGGTCACCCGAGACGGCGCTGCGCGGCTACGAGACCTTCGGCTTCCGCGACGAGGAGGACCCGGAGCGCGGCAGCGTGCTCGCACGGGAGAAGTTCGAGATCTTCCTGCGGGCCATCGACGGCGAGCGACTCGCCCCCGGCGACCCCCGCATGGTGGGCGCGGGACAGTACCTCGCGATCGAGCCGCAGTCGACCACGCTGCGCGACCACATCTGGTGGGGCTCGGGTTCGCGCGCCACGGCCGAGGAGACCGGACGCCAGGGGCTCAACATGATGAGCTCGACGCTCGTGACGGAGGCCACGGGGCAGCCGTTCCACGAGCTGCAGCGCGAGCAGATCGAGCTGTTCCGCTCCGCCTACCGCGAGGCCGGCCACACCGGCACACCGCGCGTCTCGGTCAGCCGCAGCGTGTTCCCGCTCGTGTCGGATATGGACCGCGCCTACTTCGGGCTGCGCAGCGAGGAGAACGCCGACCAGATCGGCATCATCGACGGGTTCCGCTCCACGTTTGGCAAGACCTACGCCGCGGAGCCTGATGTGCTCATCGAGCAGCTCCGACAGGACGAGGCCGTCATGGCCGCGGACACCCTCATGCTGACGATCCCGAACCAGCTCGGGCCGGAGTACAACCTGCATGTGCTCGAGGCGTTCGCGGAGCACGTGGCGCCGGCCCTCGGGTGGAAGCCCAACACGGAGGGTCCGGTCCAGGGCGACCCCGTGGCCTGATCCGGCACGGCTGTCCGCTCTTGACAGGGGCCGCGTTACGCCCGACGCTGGGGACGGCGCGCCGACCGGTGCCCGTCCCCACCGCTTCGGAGGCACCATGACCCGCGTGCGCGTCGACCTCAACATCACCCTCGACGGCTTCGCCACGACGACCGATCAGACCCCGGAGAACCCCTTCGGCGAGGACTGGGGACGACTCACCGCGGCCTACACGGCGACCCGCACCTTCCAGGAGCGCGTCTTCCACGACACGAGCGGCGCGGGCACGACCGGGGTCGACGAGAAGTACGCGGCGCAGTACTTCCAGGGCATCGGCGCCGAGATCATGGGCGCCGGGATGTTCGGGCTCCACGCGAACCCGGACGACCCGGAGTGGCGCGGCTGGTGGGGCGAGGAGCCGCCGTTCGAGGTGCCGGTGTTCGTCCTCACGCATACTCCGCGCCCGTCGATCGAGTTCGCGAACGGCACGAGCTTCCGCTTCCTCTCCGCGACCCCGGAGGAGGCGCTGCGGGAAGCCGTGGCGGTGGCCGGAGGGCGTGATGTGCGCGTCGGCGGCGGGGCGACCATGGTCCGGGAGTTCCTGCGCGCCGGGCTCGTCGACGACCTGCACGTGGGCATCACCCCCATCCTCATCGGCAGCGGCGTCCGACTCTGGGATGACCTGCGCGGCCTCGAGGCCGGCTATCGCGTGACGTCCGAGGTCGCGGAGTCCGGAGTGACCCACATCACGTTCTCCCGCGAGGGCTGAGGCGCCGGCGCGCGGTCGCAGAGTCACACCGGGGTCGCACGGATTCCGTGAATCCGTGCGACCCCGTGCGGAAGTGCGGCGTCAGAGCGGAGGGCCGAACAGCTCCTCGCCATGCTCGTGGAGGAGCCGGAACGCGTCGGCGAAGGTCTCCGGTTCCTTCTCGCCCGGCGCGCCGTAGCGGGCGAGGAGGAGCCCGAGCAGGCCGCGGGCGGGAGGCGTGAGCGGCTTGAGGTGATCGGCCTCGTTCGGCTGCGGGGTGCCGTCTTCGGGGTTCGGCGGGGTGTACGCGGGTGTGGTGACGGGCCAGTCGGCCGGGTGCCGCGGCTTGTCGAGGTTCACGACGTTGAGCAGCGTGTTGGCTGATTGGTCCCGGTCGTTCAGCGGCTCCAGGCCGTGCAGGCGCGACAGCGTGGCCGTGACCGATCCGTGGTGCATCTCGTCGTGGATGATCGTGCCGCGCCGCGTGTACGCCGACACCGCGATCGCCGGGACACGACAGCCGAGCCGGTCGAACGTGAAACCCATCTCCCCGGCGCCGGCGTCCTTCGTGGGTTTCGTGGCCGCGGGCGGCGGCACATGGTCGTAACAGCCGCCGTGCTCGTCGAAGGTGATGAGCAGCAGGGTGTTCACGGCGTTCGAGCCGCCGGGCGTCGCGCTCGTGCGCACGGCCTCGTAGATGTCGTGGATGAGCCGATCGCCCGCCCGCACATCGGAGATGGCGCTGTCGAACACGGGCTCGCCGTCGACCACGCTCTCCCGCGGCTTCCCGAACGGCGGATGGAAGTCGTTGTGGTCGTAGACCATCCGGGGTTCGATGAACGCGTAGGCCGGGAGGGTGCCGTTCTTCGCGTCGGCGTAGAAGTCCTCCATCGTGCCGAAATGATCCGTGCGCCAGTACTTCTCGAGCACCGCCGCATGCAGCATCCCCGTGAAGGAGACCAGCTGGAGCTTGTCGATGTAGATCCGCCAGCTCACCTTGCGGTCTTCCAGGCGGTTGAACACCGTCGGTGCGGCCGGGGCGTCGAGCCACTTCCGGTAGCCGCCGCCCCCCTGATTCGTCACGAAGCCGTGCGAGGTCGAGGCGTGGAAGAAGGAGCGGTTGCAGAAGGTCTGGGACGGCACTCCCGCGTACCAGTGGTCGAACACGGCGAACTCGGCCGCGAGGGTGGAGAGCACCGGGAGCATCTCCGGCGAGAACGAGCCCATGATGTGCCGCGCTTCGTCCAGGCTCGGCTCCTTCCCGTCGCGCAGTCGGCGGAAGTTGATGATGTAGTCCTCGAGGAACCCGGACATCGTCGCCTTCTCCCCGTGGGTGGGGGCGTTGAAGGGCGTGGTCATCTCGTCGACGAACAGGTCGGCGTTGGTCTTCGGATCGACGGTGCGGAAGATCTGCGTGTTGACGTGCGGGTACTCCTCACCCGGGTCCGGATCGGGGAGGCTCATGATGCGATCCGTGTCCCCCCGGTAGACGTGCGCCTCCACCACCGTGCCGTCCGGGGCGGTGTTGCTGTGGGTGCCGAACGCGAGACCTTCGAAGGTCTCGCCCGCCCGCAGCGTCTCGGCCGTGTAGAGGTAGCCGAGGAGGTTGTCGAAGGAGCGGTTCTCGCCCATCACCACGACCACGTGATCGAAGCCGGGCTCCGAGCGGGGCGCGAGTGCGGCGAACGGATCCGGATCGTCGGCGAAGCCGTCCCGGCCTCCGGCCCCGGCAACGGAGGCCCCGATCGCCGCTCCTCCCGCGCCCCCGATCACCGCTCCGGCCAGGGCGGCACCGCCCACGGTGAGGAATCCGCGCCGGGAGGGGTCGCGGGGAGAGGCGCCGGAGGGTTTGTCGTCGTCGACCATGCCGCGATCCTATGACCGCGCGAGCCAGTGCAGCATTCCGGTGTCCCAGGAATGTCGCGGAACGGGTCTGGAAGGATCGGGGAGTGCATTCCGCGGTCGTCCCTCCGACGTTCGTCGCCCGCTGGATCGCTCCGCGGGGTGCGCGGTCGTGGACGTCCTCGCTGCTCGCCGTGGCCTGGGGCGCCGGCGCGGCCGTGCTCCTCGCCACCGGGATCGGCGCGTGGTCTGCCGAGCAGGCGATGTACGTGGACGATCAGGGCATCCTCCGGGAGGCGATCCCCACGATGTGGGTGCTGACGCCCGTCGTGGAGGAGGTGGGGAAGGGCCTCGGGGTGCTGCTCATCCTTCTGCTCGCACGGCGGATCGGGCTGCGCGGCGTGCTCTTCGGCGCGATGGTCGGGGCCCTGGTCGGCGTCGGTTTCGCAGCGGTGGAGGACGCCTCCGCGATCGCGGCGGACATCGCGGCGAACGATCTCGGTTCCGGCATCGCGACGTGGATCGTCCGCACCCTGACCTTCCCCACCCATGCCGCGCTCGCGATCTGGACCGGCGCGGCGCTCGGTCTCGCTCTCGACGCCCGACGCGCCTGGTCGCGCCCGCTCCTCGCGCTCGCCGGACTCCTGGTGGCGATCGGGGCCCACGGAGCGATCAACTACGGGAACGTGGCCGGCGCCACCGATCAGGCCTCGTTCTTCATGGCCCTGGGCACGGCCTTCGGCTGGATCGTGGTGTCGATGATCCTCGCCGTGACCCTCCGTCTCGTGCTGACCCGCCGGGTCTGAGCTGCCCGGTCGGACGGGCACAGCTTCGGAGATCGCGGCCGACACGCCGCCGTGCGGGGTGGCCGCACGGCGTGTCGGGGCTGATCTCCGAAGCTGTGCGCGGGGTGGCTCAGGCGGCGGGGATCCAGAGGACGGCGCCGTCGCGCCAGCCGAGACCGGCCGCGCCCTCGGGGAGCGGGTCCTCGTGCCGGGGACGGACCACGCGGAGGCGGCGCCCCGCGAGTTCGACGATGTAGACGACGTCGGCGCCGCGGTAGACGTGCGCGATGACCTCGACCGGGACGGGGGCACCCGGACCCGCCGCGGGCGACAGATGCAGATCCTCCTGCCGGAGCACGACCTCGCCGGAGCCGTCCGGTCCGGCGCCCGTGAGCGGGACCTGCACGGAGGTGCCGTCGAGGGTCGCGATCGCGCCCGAGCGCGTGGCGGGAAGGAGGTTCGCGGCACCGATGAAGTCGGCGGCGAAGGGGGTGAGCGGGGCGCTGTACAGCTCCGCCGGCGCACCCTCCTGTTCGATGATCCCGCCGTTCATGAGCACGATGCGGTCGGAGAGGCTCATCGCCTCCTCCTGGTCGTGCGTGACGAACACGGTTGTGAGACCGAGCGTGCGGTGCAGTTCCTTGAGCTCGACCTGCATGTCCTCGCGCAGACGCGCATCGAGGTTCGACAGCGGCTCGTCGAGGAGGAGCACGCGCGGCTCGAACGCGATGGCGCGGGCCAGGGCCACGCGCTGCTGCTGTCCGCCGGAGAGCTGCGCGGGCATGCGATCGGCGAGGTGGCCCATCTGCACACGCTCCAGCGCCCGGACGGCGAGCTCCTTCTGCTCCGTCTTCGACTTCTCGCCCGACATCCGCAGCCCGAAGCGCACGTTCTCGGCGACGCTCATGTGCGGGAAGAGCGCATAGCTCTGGAACATCATGCCGAGGTGACGCTTCTCGGGCGGCAGCTTCGTGACGTCCTGCCCCGCGATCTCGATCGTGCCGCTCGTCGGCGACTCGAGCCCGGCGATGCAGCGGAGCAGCGTCGTCTTCCCGCAGCCCGAAGGCCCGAGGAGCGAGACGAACTCGCCGGACCGCATCGAGAGGTCGATGCCCTTGAGCACCTTCGTCCCCTTGAAGTCCTTGGTGAGTGCAGTGATGGTGAGCGTTGTCATCAGACGAACAACCTTCCCAGGCCGATGATGCGTTCGAGGACGATCATGAGGACGACGGTGAGCAGGACCATCAGGGTCGAGACGGCCGCCACGGTGGGCGACGTGCTGAACTCCAGCTGGCCGTAGATGGCGATGGGCAGGGTCTCCAGCTGCGGGGTGCGCAGGAAGAGGGCGATGACCGCATCGTCGAACGAGATGTTGAAGGCGAAGAACGCTCCGGCTGCGATGCCCGGACGCGCGATGGGCAGCACCACGAGCCGGTAGCGGTTCCAGGTGCCGGCGCCGAGGGTGCGCGCGGCCTCCTCGGTGAAGTGGTCGGCCCGGGTCATCACGCCGGTCACGGTGCGCATGACGTAGGGGATCGCGATGACCACGTGGATCGCGATGAGCACGCCCACATTCGGGGAGCCGATCGTGAGCGAGGCGATGGAGAGGGCGCCGATCGCGAGGATGATCGTGGGGATCGTCAGCGGCGACATCAGCAGCGCCTGGATCGCCGCGCCTCCCGGAACGCGGAACCGCGTCAGCGCGAGGGCGGCCGCGGTGCCGATGGCGGCGGCGAGGATCGCGACCGTCACACCCACCACGAGGCTCAGACGGAACGGTTCCAGGTAGGTGTCGGAGGTGAGGGCCTCCACGTACCAGTCGAGCGTGAAGCCCTGGCCGGGGAACGTGAGGAAGCGGTTCTCGCCCACCGAGGCGCCGGCGACGACGAGCAACGGGACGAGCATGTACAGCGTCACGATGACGCCGAGGAGGATCGCGAGGATACGGCCGAGGATCGGGACGGAACGGACCATGGTCACACCTTCTGCTTCCCGAGCCGGGAGGTGGCCGCGAGCACGAGCATCACGCCCGCGAACAGCAGCACGGCCTGCGCCGCCGCGAACGCCCAGTCGAGGTTGGTGGTCGCGTCGACGTAGATCGTCTGTGCGAACACGGGGATCTGCGAGCCGCCGATGAAGCGGGGGGTGATGAAGGAGCTCACCGAGAGCACGAACACCAGGGAGGCACCGGCGACGATGCCGGGCACCGACAGCGGCAGCACGACGTGCCGCAGCGTGCGCCAGAATCCGGCGCCGAGGGTGCGAGAGGCCTCCTCGAGCTGCGGGCGGATGCCGGAGATGACGCCGAGGATGCTGAGCACGGCGAACGGCAGCAGCACCTGCACCATCGCGATCACGACGCCGGTCTCGGTACCGAGGAATCCCTGGGTGCCGCCGACGAGGAATTCCGCGCCGGGGATCTGCATCATCAGGCCGGACGGCCCCATGAGCACCACCCAGCCGAAGGTGCGGACGACGACGCTCGTCATCAGCGGCAGGATCACGACGATGAGGAGGAAGGAGCGCACCTTCGAGCCGGCGCGCGCCATGATGTACGACAGCGGGACGGCGATGATGAGGGTGATCACCGTCTGGATCACCCCCAGGCGGAGCGATCGCAGCGCCGCCTGGAGGTGATACTCGCTCGCGAACAAGCGGGTGAAGTTGTCGAGGGTGAACCCGCCTGCCGGCGATTGCACGCTCATGAGCAGCATGCCGGCCACCGGGGTGACGAAGGCGAGCGCGAGCAGCACGATCGCCGGCAGGAGCAGGAGCCAGGGCTCCTTACGGGTTCGGACGCTCATTTGGTGATCAGCGCATTCCACTCATCGGTCCACGCCTGACGCGACGCGGCGATGTCGCCCGGGGCGTAGACCACGACGTCGTCGAGCTCGTCGCCGGTGAGCACGGCCTCGGCCGCCTCGTCCGACAGCTCGGCCTTCGTGTTGACGGGGGAGTAGCGCATGTTCTCCGCGAAGACGGCCTGCGCTTCGGGGCGCAGCTCGTAGTCGATGAAGAGCGTCGCCAGCTCGGGGTTGTCCCGGCCCTCGACGACGTTCGCCGTGATGAGCGACGCGGTGGCGCCCTCCTCCGGGACGATGAACTCGACGGGGAGACCCGCGTCCTGCAGGGTGCCCGCGTAGTCCATCGCGTACGGGGCCAGCCAGGTGCCGCGCTGGGCGAAGGCGGTCTGCAGGTCCGGCGAGGTGGGGACGACGATCGCGTCGCCCGAGGACGCCAGCGCCCCGAGGTCGGCGATGGCCGCGGACGGGTCCTCGATGCCACCCCCGAGCGCATCGGCCACGCGCAGCATCGACAGCACCCCGTAGGTGTTCGAGAAGTCCGTCAGGGCGACGTGACCGGCGTAGGCGTCGTCGAAGAGGTCTTCCCAGGACGTCGGCGCCGGGGCGTCGGCCTCGGTGTTGTAGACGAGCCCGATGGGCGCGAGCTGGATGACCGGACCCTCGCCGCGCTCGAGGCCGGCGGTCGCGATGTCGATGAGGTCCCCCGACGCGGACAGGTCGTCGGCGGCGATCGGGGCGATGAGGCCCTGCTCCGCGGCGGTGAACTCCTGTCCGCCGGAGAAGTGCACGACATCGATCTGCGGGCTCGCCTTCTGGGCGGTGACCTGGGCGAGGGCATCGGCGCTGTACAGGGTGATCAGCTCGACCTTCGCTCCGGTCTCCTCCTCGAACGGGTCGACGACGGCCTCGATGAAGGCCTTCTCCCAGTCTCCGCCGAACGACGTGACGACCAGGGTCTCGCCGGCGAACTCCTTGTCACCACCGGACGAGGACTCGCCGTCGCCGGATGCGCAGCCGGCGAGGACGAGGGCACCGGTGGCGACGAGCGCGCCGGCGGTGAGGATTCTGCGGGTGTTCATGCACTGCTCCTTCGGGATGGGTCCAGCACGGGGGTGGACGCCTAGACCAGGCGTCCGATGGTGAGCTGCTTCGCTCCGTCGATGCGGATCGCGGCGCTCTCCTGAGCGAACTCCGCGAGTCCTTCGGTGATGCCGGCCCAGATGTTGACGGGTGTCCATCCGAGGGGGCCGAGAATACGGGCACCACGATCGTAGAAGACTCCGATCTCGTACCACTCGAACGGCAGTCCGCCCATTTGCATGGGGCGCTGCCAGTACCACTGCAGGTCACCCGGCGCGGGCACGACCTGCTGGTTCTCCGCGGGCACGGCCTCGGGGTCGAAGTTCTGGGCCTCCTCGGGAAGACCGACCATGACCTCGGGTCCGGCGTACATCGCGTGCATCGCCTGCATGGTGACCGGCTTCTCCAGCGCGCCCCACATCGCCTCGCACGTGCGAGGGGCGAGGTCCTCGAACAGGGTGGCGACGGCGCGGACGCCGTTCTCGTACTCGAGGAAGACCTGCTTGGTCATCGTGTTCCTTTCTGGCCAGCGGACGGTTCCGCTGCGCGTTCACGGGCGGCCGCGACGAACGCCGCGAACAGCGGGCGCTCCTCGGCGGCCTCTTCGGGGGCTGTCATCTTCTCGGGGTGCCACTGCACCGCCCAGAAGGCCCAGTCGTCGTCCGACTCGACGGCTTCGACGATGCCGTCAGGAGCCCAGGCGACGGGGCGCAGCCCGGGGGCGGGGGTGTCGACGGACTGGTGATGGATGGTGTTGACGGTCCTCGTCGTCGTCCCGTAGAGCGCGGCGAGCCTGCTGTCCTCCGCGAACGCGACGGCGTGCCGGGCGGAGAGCTGCTCGTCTGCTCCTCGCACCGGGTGATGGTCGGCCGTGGCGGGGATGTCGACGATGAGGGAGCCGCCGAACGCGACGGTGCAGACCTGGAGCCCGCGGCAGATCGCCAGCACCGGCAGGCCGCGTTCCCGGGCGCCGAGGGCGAGCGCGATCTCGTAGCCGTCGCGGGCCGAGTCGTAGGACTTCCCGTCCTGGGGCTCGGCGCCGTAGTGCGAGGGGTGCAGATCCTCTCCGCCGGAGAGCACCAGTCCGTCGAGCCGATCGAGGACCTCGTCGACACCGGCGGTCGGCGGCAGCAGCACGACGGCGCCGCCGGCGGCCTCGATCGGCGTGGCGTACTCGGTGCCGAGGCTGTGCGCGGGGCGGCCCGTGCCGAGGTCGGTGTCGATGGCGCGGCGCCAGGTGGTGATGCCGATGAGCGGGCGGGTCACGACAGCTCGATCCACGTGGTCTTCAGGTCGGTGAACTTCTCCATCGCGTGCAGACTCTTGTCGCGACCGAAGCCGGAGCCCTTGACCCCGCCGAAGGGGATGGTCATGTCGCCCTCCTCGAAGCAGTTGACCCAGACGACACCCGCCCGCAGCCGCCGGGAGAGGGTGTGCACGGCGTTGAGGTCGGTGCTCCACAGCGCGGCGGCGAGGCCGTACTCGGTGCCGTTGGCGATGGCGAGGGCGTCGTCGACGTCGTCGTACGCGATGACCGACAGCACGGGGCCGAAGACCTCGCGCTGCGCCACCTCGTGCGCGGGGGTCACGCCGAGCACGACGGGGGCGAAGTAGCTGCCGCCGTCGACGGCGGAGAACCGTTCGGTGCTGCCGGCCGCGAGCTCGGCGCCGTCGGCCACCGCACGCTCGACGAACCCCGCGATCCCGGCGAGCTGCTTCTCGCTGACGATCGCCCCCATCGACGTGGACACGTCGAACGGGTCTGCGGGAAGGCTCGTGCGGGCGACCTCGGCGGCGATCTCCAGGGCCCTGTCGTAGTGCGCGCGGGGGACGAGCAGCCGGGACGAGGCCGTGCACATCTGCCCCTGGTTGTAGAAGCAGCCGTCGGCCGTGGCCCGGACCGCCCGCTCCAGATCGGCGTCCGGGAGCACGAGGCTCGCCGTCTTGCCGCCGAGCTCCGGCCACACGCGCTTGCCGTTCGACGCCGCGGCGTATCCGAGGAACCGGCGGCCGACCTCGGGCGAGCCCGTGAACGTGACGACGTCGACATCGGGGTGCTCGCCGAGTGCGCGGCCGGCGACGTGGCCGGCGCCGGGGGTGACGTTCAGCACGCCGGCCGGGAGGCCGGCCTCGTGGGCGAGCTCGGCCAGGCGCAGGGCGGAGAAGGTGGTGTGCTCGGCGGGCTTGAGGACGACGCTGTTGCCGACGGCGAGAGCGGGGGCGAGCTTCCAGGCCGTCATCGTGAGCGGGAAGTTCCACGGCACGACCGCGGCGACGACGCCGGCCGGTTCGCGGGTGACGAGCGCAAGGCTGTTCGGGGCGGTGACGGGGAGCTCGTCGAGCACCTTGTCTGCGGCCTCGCCGTACCAGCGGAAGCAGTTCACGACCGCGCGCAACTCCGTCTGGAGCGCCTCTCGCACCGGCTTGCCCATCTCGAGCGAGATCGTGAGGGCCAGCTCCTCGGCGTTGTCGTGGATGCGCTGCGCGAAGGCGATCAGGCGCTGGCCGCGCTCGCGCGGGGCGATGCGCGACCAGACGCCCGCGTCGAATGCGGCACGGGCGGAGCGGACCGCGCGGTCGATGTCGGCGGCGGAGGCGGCCGCGATCGGAGGCAGTGCCCGGCCGTCGCGGGGGCTGATCGGTGCGAGGGGCTCGGCGGCCCCGTCCTCCCAGGAGCCGTCGATGAACATGCGGGTGTGCAGCGACAGCGCCGCCGCGCGGTCCGCCCAGTCGTCTCCAGTTGCCGTGAACACGGTCGTCCTCTCCAGGGGTGAAGGCCCTGGAAGGGATACTCGCTCTATTTCGCCATTGCGTCAAGACAATGCGAACGATCCCGCCATTTCTTTACACGTCCGTAACAGAATCGGCCTACAAACGGATGGCTCCCGTCGGCATGTCCTGCGCCAGCGCCGCCGGCGCCTCGTCCACGATCAGCGACCCGCGGAGCACCGGCGTGATGACGACGAGCGACTCCACGACCTCCAGCCCGTCGTGGCCCGCCACCGCGGGACCGGTGAGGAAGTCGTAGAACTCGTCCGCGTCGCGCACGAGCACGTTCATGAGGAGCTGCGACGTGCCGGTCGTCGCGACGATGAACTTCACCTCGGGGGCGGCGGCGAGGGCGGATCCCACCTTCTCCAGCCGATCCATCGGCACCCGCAGCCACACGAGTGCCTCCAGCCCGAGGCCGAAGAGGCTCGGGACGATCTCCGTGCGGGGGTGCATGAGACCGCGGCGGTTGAGGGACTCCATCCGTCGACGCGTCGTGGTGACGTTCAGTCCGAGCGCGCGGGCGAGCTGCGCCACGGGCATCCGTCCGTCCTTCAGCAGGAGCCGGATCAGCGCTTCCTCGTCCTCGCTCAAAGCGTCCGCCGGGTCGACCTCGGATCCCGAGGACTCGTCCAGCATGTGCACCTGCTCGTCGGACAGCACGCCCACCCGCCAGTCGTGTCCGGAGCGGAAGAACTTCAGCACCGTGGTGACGTTGATCGACGCGATGCCCTCCACCTCGGGGAAGTCGGTGAAGAGCAGCTCGCGGATCGATGCGTCGTCGTGGGGGAGGAGCATGCCGGCGATGTCGCTGCTGCCCTCGAGGACCGACACGGACGACGCGTCGGCACGACGCGCCAGGGTGCGGGCGACGTGCCAGAGCGCATGGGGTTCGGTCGTGATCCGGAAAAGGACGGCGCGGGCATGGAGCACGCGGGCGGGGTCGACGTAGGTCGAGACGCGCACGAGGCCGCGGTCCAGGAGACGCTGTCCGCGGCGGGCGACCGTCCGCTCCGGGAGGTCGACCACGCGGGCGATCTCGCCCCAGGACGCGCGGCCGTTCACCTGCAGGGCCGCCGCGACGATCCGATCGGTCTCATCGGCCAGGGCATCGTTCGCGGGCACGGGTTCTCCTTCGCGGGTCGGGCACGTGAAGGTTATCCCAGACCCGGAGGGGACCGGTGCATGGTCCGAGGCGAGAGCCGGGTGAGACGGCACGGGCGCCGCCGGAGGACCGGCGGCGCCCGCGGAGGGACAGGCGACCGGGTTACCCGGCGTCCGTCGTCTCGACGACCGCGGTCGCACGACGGCGACGCAGCGCGAACAGACCGAGGCCGGCGGCGAGCAGCACGATGGCGCCGATGACGAACGGCGTGCTGTCCGCACCGGTCGTCGCGAGGTCGCCGTCGGTCGCGCCGCCCGAGTCGCTCTCACCGGGGACGATCGCGCCGCCGTCGCCGTCAGCCGCTGCGGTCACGGTGAGGGAGGCCGTCACCTCGGTGCCGTCGGGGAGGATCACGGCGAGGGTGTGCGTCCCCGCTGGGGTGGCCGCGGGGATGGTGACGGTGCGCGAGAACGTGCCGTCGGCCGCGACCGTGACCGTACCGAGCGCGACCGGGTCGGACCGCAGCTCGAGGGCGAGCTCCGCGCCGGCCGCGAAGCCGCTTCCGGACACCGCGAGCGTGCCGCCGGCCGCGACCGAGGACGCGCCCAGCTCGACCGCCGCGGGCTTCTCCGGCTCCGGCTCCTCCGTGACCGGCGGGGTGACACCGGCCTCGGTGACCCACTTCTCACCAGCATCCGACTTGGTCACCGTGAACGTGTCGTAGACGGCGCCGACGGGGAGGTCGGTCGTGGCGTCCGGCTGCTTCTCGGCGAGGTACGACCGATAGACGAGCTGGTTCTTCGAGACGTCGATCACCTGGTACGTCGTCACGCCCTGACCGCGCAGCACCTGCGTGGCGCCGTTGTTGGTCCAGACGTTCTTCTCCGGGGTCTCCAGGTCGTAGTGCTTCGCGCCGGAGTTCGACACGACGTAGACCGGGCCGGTGGTGAGGCCCGGAGTCTCGGTCGCATCCGTGTTCACGTAGCCGCGGGCGTACGTGTGGTCGTGGCCCATGAGCACGAGATCGATGTCGTTGCGCTGGAAGACGGGCAGCCACTCGGCGCGGAGCACCGGCTCGTCACGACCGGCCGAGGCCGAGAAGACCGGCTGGTGGAACGTGACGACGTTCCACTTCGACGGGCTGTTCTGCAGCAGCAGGTCGAGCCAGGCGGCCTGGAAGCGCGTCCACAGGGTGCCGATCTGGGACGACGGGCACTCCGCCCCCGTGCAGGACGGGAGCCCGGCCGGGGTGAGGAAGGTCGTGTCGCGGGTCGCGTTCAGGGTGATGAAACGGACGCCCTGGTAGTCGGTGTAGTACGCGGTCTCGGCGGCGAACGAGCTCCAGTGGTCGAAGAACGCGCGGTACTGCTGCGCGACCTCGGAGTCGCCCTTCGCGAGGTTCGCGAGTTCGCCGATCGAGCTCGTCGACGGGTTGTTGTGCGGGTACTCGAACGCGGCCTTCCACGCCGTGAGCAGCTTGTCGCCGGAGTACTCGTGGTTGCCGGGGGCGGCCATGACGTTGGTGCGGACCGCCGAGTCCTTCATGCCCCGGAACCAGTTCAGCCACTCGTTCTCGTTGCTGGAGGTGTTGATGAGATCGCCGGCGTGCACGGAGCCGATGGATCGCGGCGCGTTCGCCTCGGCCTGCTTCACGACGCTCGGCCATGTGGTGTCGAGACCGATCTGGGCGTCGCCGTAGTAGATGAACTGGAAGTCGCTCGCCTTCGGGTCGGCGGTGCGGAACTCGTACCAGTCGCTCCAGCTCCCGGGGAGACCCACCCGGTAGCGGTACGCCGTGGCGGGGGTGAGGTCGGTGACCGTGGCCGAGAAGTGCTTGTTCGGGTTGCCGTTCACGACACCGGCGTCGTACGCGTCGACCGTGCGGGTGGCACCACCGGTCGCGAGGCCGATCTCGACCTGGCCGACCGTGTGCGAGGCGTCGCCGGCGAGCCAGGAGAACGACTGCGACACCTCCGGCTTCTCGGTCGGGGTGAGGATGACGCGGGTCGGCGGGGCGACCACGGGCGTGCCGGGGTCGGAGGCCTTCACGAGGGTGAGCGACGACATGTCGAAGTAGATGTCGGAGCTGGACGCGCGGTCCTGGAACAGCGACACGGCGATCGTGTTCGTGCCGTCACGGAGCAGGTCGCCCTCGGCGCTGAACGTGCTGGTGAGCGGGTCACCGTTGGAGTCGCCGGCATACTCGACGTTGGTGGTGTCGGTGATGCGGCCGTCGACGTAGCGGGCGACTTCCTCGCCGTTGATCCAGACGATGATGGCGTCGTCGTAGGTGATGGTGCTCTGCAGAGCGGCGACCTGCTCGGCGACGCCGGCTTCGAGTTCGAACGTCGTCCGGAAGAAGTAGGTGGGCACGGTCGGGGCCGCGGTGCCGTCGAGGTAGTGGTTGAGGAGCGTCTTCGGCGTCTGCGGGCCGACGGGGGCGAGCTTCCCGCCCTTGGCGCCGAACGAGCCCGGTGCGGTCTTCCACGCGCTGTCGTCGTAGGCCGGCAGGGTCCAATCGCGCAGCGCGGCCGGGGCAGGGGACGGGTCGGAGCCGTCGTCGAGGTAGTGCCAGGGGGTGTCGCCGGTGACGAGCGATCCGGTGGGCACCTCGGGGTCGGGCGCGGCGAGGGCCGCGGGGGCGACGACGGCGCCGCCGAGCACGGCGAGCAGCGCGACGGACGTCAGTCCGCGACGCCGCCACCGCACCGCAAGGGTGGGGGAGGTCATGTCTGTCCTTCGTGGGTGGGTGTCCGTGCTCAGCCGCACGGGGCGCCCCCAGCCCAGCGGAGCCGGATGACCGCGGTCTGACATCGAGGCGACGGGGAGGTGAACGCGCTCGCGGGCGGGCACCGCTTCGGAGATCGCCCGAGACACGCCGGGGTACCGGCTCGGAGCCGGCGCGTCGGCCGGAGGCTCCGAAGTCGTGCCCGGTCCGGAAGGGGTGGAAAGCGGGCCGGTACGCTGGAACCCATGCTCAACATGGCCGACGGCCTCGCCCGTCTCGGCGCGCTCGCCGAGAATCCCGTCGTCCGTACCCTCGCGGAGGCCTTCGACGAAGCCGGTTTCGAGCTCGCCGTCGTCGGCGGTCCGGTCCGCGATGCGCTGCTCGGCCGCGAGACGCACGACCTCGACTTCACGACGAGCGCCTCGCCGGACGAGATCCTCGCGATCGTGAAGCCGGTCGCCTCCGCGCACTGGGACATCGGCCGGGCCTTCGGGACCATCGGCGCCCGGGTGCGGGGCGAGCAGGTCGAGATCACCACCTATCGCGCCGACAGCTACGACGGCGTGACGCGCAAGCCCACCGTGGAGTTCGGCGACTCGATCGACGGCGACCTCGTCCGCCGCGACTTCACGGTCAACGCGATGGCCCTCCAGGTGCCCGCGGTGAAGCTCGTCGACCCGACCGGCGGGGTCGAGGACCTCGTGGCGGGCGTGCTGCGGACACCCGCGGATCCCCGGGTGTCGTTCGGCGACGACCCGCTCCGGATGCTGCGCGCCGCCCGGTTCAGCGCGCAGCTCGGCTTCACGGTGGAGGAGGACACGGAGCGGGCGATCACCGAGCTCCGCGAGACCCTGACGATCGTGAGCCCGGAGCGCGTGCAGTCCGAGCTCGTGCGCCTCATGCAGACCGACGACCCCGTCCGCGGCATCCGGGTGCTGGTGGAGACCGGACTCATCGAGGAGTTCCTCCCCGAGGTCAGCGCCCTCAAGCTCGAGGTCGACGAGCACCACCACCACAAGGACGTCTACGAGCACTCGCTCACGGTGCTCCGTCAGGCCATCGCGCTCGAGCACGCCAGGAACCCCGGGGCCGCTCCGGATGTGCCGCTGCGGATCGCGGCTCTGCTCCACGACATCGGCAAGCCCCGCACGCGCAAGCTCGAGCCGGGTGGCGCGGTCACCTTCCACCACCACGACGTCGTCGGCGCCCGGATGGCCCGCAAGCGGCTGCAGGCCCTGCGCTTCGACTCGGCGACCACGGACGCCGTCGCGACCCTGATCGAGCTGCATCTGCGGTTCTTCGGCTATGCGGAGGGGGCGTGGACGGATGCCGCCGTGCGCCGCTACGTCCGCGATGCCGGGGACCTGCTGGAGCGGCTGCACATCCTCACGCGCGCCGACGTCACCACGCGGAACAAGCGCAAGGCCGCTCGGCTCGCCGCCGCCTACGACGACATCGAGTCCCGGATCGCGGCTCTTCGCGAGCAGGAGGAGCTCGACGCGATCCGTCCGGAGCTCGACGGCAACCGCATCCAGGAGGTCCTCGGCATCTCGCCGGGCCGGGAGGTCGGCGAGGCGTACAGGTTCCTCCTCGATCTGCGCCTCGACGAGGGCGTGCTGGGTGAGGACGTCGCGGAGCAGCGTCTCCGCGAGTGGTGGGCTTCGCGCGGCTGACTTCTGCCGACCCACCCCCTTGCGTGCCTCCCGGCCCCCTGCGCCCGCACGTAAAGGGCCGGGCCGACCGCAGAGGGGTGGGTCGACCTCAGTTGACGATGGCGGCGGCGTCCGGGGGGAGAGTCAGGAGCGTGGGGGTGCTCGACGCGGGGGCGGTTGTGAGGAGGAGCTGGGACGTGGGGGGTACCGCGAACGAGGCGGGGGTGGGGGAGAGGTTCACGAGCACCGACACTCCTCCGCGATCGATGCGGTAGACGCGGTGCTCGGGGCGGCCGTCCGTCTCCCGGACCTCGACCGTCGTGTGCGCGGAGTCCGGGTCGGTGAGCTCCGGTCGCGCTCGCCGCAGTCGCGCGAGGTCGCGGTACAGCGCCAGGAGCCGGGCGTTCACCGGCGCCTCGGCCTCCGCCCAGTCGAGGTGCGAGCGACGGAAGGTGTCGGGATCCTGCGGGTCGGGCACCGCATCCGGATCCCAGCCCATGCGGGCGAACTCCGCCGTGCGACCCTCGGCGACCGCGCGGCCGAGTTCGGGCTCGGGGTGGGCGGTGAAGAACTGCCACGGTGTCGTCGCGCCCCACTCCTCGCCCATGAAGAGCATCGGGGTGCCCGGGGCCGTCAGCGTGAGGACGGCGGCCACCGCGAGCCGATCGGGGGACAGGGTGGCGGAGAGCCGGTCCCCGGCCGCGCGGTTCCCGATCTGGTCGTGATCTTGCGCGAAGGTCACCAGCCGCCAGCTCGGCACCTCGGCCGGGATCGGCGACCCGTGCGGACGGTCGCGGAAGGACGACAAGGTGCCGTCGTGGAAGAACCCGCCCTCTGTCACCTTGGCCACCGCCTCGGCCGCGGCGAAGTCGGCGTAGTACCCGGCGGTCTCCCCGGTGAGCGCGACGTGCACGGCATGATGCCAGTCGTCCGACCACTGCGCCGTGAGTCCGTAGCCCCCGGCTTCCCGCGGGAGGATGAGCGTCGGGTCGTTGAGGTCGGACTCGGCGATGAGGGTCAGCGGCCGATTCTGCTGCGCGGAGAGGGCGTCCACCCGTTCGGAGAGCTCCCGCAGCAGGTGCACGGGCCGCCGGTCGTGCAGTGCGTGCACGGCGTCGAGGCGGAGCCCGTCGACGTGGAAGTCGCGCAGCCACATCAGGGCGTTGTCGAGGATGTACTCCCGCACCGCGTCCTCGTCGAGGTTCACCGAGTCGCCCCAGGTGTTGCTCTCGCCCTCGCGCAGGTACGGACCGAAGAGGGGGAGGTAGTTCCCGCTCGGACCGAGGTGGTTGTAGACCACGTCCTGCACGACGGCGAGCCCGTGTGCGTGGGCGGCGTCGACGAACCGCTGGTACGCCGCGGGACCGCCGTACTCCTCCTGCACCGCGTACCAGAGCACGCCGTCGTATCCCCAGTTCCAGGCGCCGTTGAAGGCGTTGACGGGCAGCAGCTCGACATGGGTGACGCCGAGGTCCACGAGATGCGCCAGGCGGCCGATCGCCGCGTCGAGCGTGCCCTCCGGCGTGAAGGTGCCGAGGTGCAGCTCGTAGATCAGCCCGCCCGCGAGCTGCCGTCCGGTCCAGGAGGCGTCGGTCCAGGCGAAGGCCGCGGGGTCGAACGCCGCCGAGGCGCCGTGCACGCCGTCCGGTTGCCGCCGCGAGCGCGGGTCCGGGCGCAGGTCGTCGCCGTCGTCGAGCAGGAACCCGTAGCGCTCGCCGTCCGCGAGGACGAGGTCGGCGGTCCAGTGCCCCTCAGTGGTCGCCGTGAGTTCCCGCTCCTCCACGGTCGCGCCCGCGGCGTCGAGGCGTCGCACCCGCACACGCCTCGCCCGCGGCGCCCACACCGAGATCATCGGGCCAGCTCGATCAGCGCGACCGGATACGTGTCGAGCAGTTCCGCCAGCCGCACCGGTCCGGGCGGGATCCGCCGACCGGTGAGGAGATCCGTCCCCGGCAGCTCCGGGCGCATCAGGACGGTGTCGCCCCAGCCGCCGCGGCGCGCCAGCGTCACCGGCAGCCGCGTGGCCACGGCGGTCGCGCCGCCGCGGTGCACGGCGACGGCGTGGTCGGCGGCCGCGCCCTCGACGACGGCCGGCCGGTAGAAGCGGAACAGCTCCGGGTTGTCCCGCCGCAGTCGCAGGGCCCGCGAGGTCACCAGCAGCTTCGCGGCACCGGAGTCGTCGATGGGCGGGAGCACACCGCGGGCGTGGTCCGCGTCGAGCTCCCGCAGCATCCGGGCGCGCAGAGCGAAGTCCACGGGTCGACGGTTGTCGGGGTCGACGAGCGAGAGGTCCCACAGTTCGGTGCCCTGGTAGACGTCGGGCACGCCGGGGCCGGTGAGCTGCAGCAGCTTGGCGGAGAGGGAGTTCGAACGGCCCGCATCGACGATCTCCGCCACGAACCGGTCGAGGATCGGCGCGGCGTCGCCCTCCACGGATCGCGCGATCGCGGCCAGACCCTCCTCGAAGGCCGCGTCCGGATGCTGCCAGGTGGTCCGCTCGGCGGCCTCGCGCGCGGCCTTGGTGGCATAGGCGAGGAGCCGGTCGGAGGGCAGCGGCCAGGCTCCGACGGCGGCCTGCCAGATCAGCGCGTCGAGGGGACCGTGTCCGGTGGTCGCGACGGCGCGCAGCTCCGCCAGCACCTCGCCCCACCGCTCCGGGATCTCCGAGAGCACGGACAGGCGTGCCCGCACGTCCTCCGAGCGCTTCGTGTCGTGCGTGGAGAGCGTCGTCATCGAGTGCGGCCAGGCGGCCAGTCGTGCCCGCTGCGCGTCGTGGAACTCCTCGATCGACAGGGCGGGGATCGACGGATCGGCGCCGACCTCGGTCAGCGTCCCGAGGCGGGTGAACCGGTAGAACGCGGTGTCCTCCACGCCCTTCGCCATCACGGCGCCGCTCACCTGCGGGAACCGCTGCGCGACCTCGAGCGAGGGGTCGACCAGGAGCGGTTCGAGCGCCGCGAAGGCGGCGGAGAGGTCGGGGCGTCGACGCCGGGCCTCCGCGAAGGCGGCGCACAGGTGCTCGCGACCTTCGGGGAGATAGGAGCGGTACACGGGGAAGCAGGCGAGGAGCTCGGCGAGGGCGTCGTCGGCGTGCACGATCCCGTGGGGGAGCGTGCGGACCAGGCGGCGCACCTCCGCGGCCAGGAGCGTGTCGGCGATCATCCGCTTCGTGTCGTGGATGAGGTCGTGCCAGGGGAGCGCGTCCGGGAGGCCGGTCTCCGCGCGGAGCCGGGCGTCCAGCCGGTCCAGCGCCGCGACACCCTCCGCGTCGACGAACAGGCGGTCGAGCTCGGCCAGCGCGTCGTAGCCGGTCGTGCCGTCGGTGCGCCACCAGGCCGGGAGGGCCTCGCCGGGCTCCAGGATCTTCTCCACGAGCGTGTACGCGCGCCCGGTCGCGTCGGCGAGCTGCTCCAGATACGCACCGGGGTCGACGAGGCCGTCCGGATGATCCACCCGCAGCCCGTCCGCGAGTCCGGTCCGGAGCCAGCGGAGGATCTCCCGATGCGACTCCGCGAAGACGTCGGGACGCTCCACCCGGATGCCGGCGAGTTCGGAGACCGCGAAGAATCGGCGATACGTGAGATCGGTGTTCTGGTCCTCCCAGAATCGCAGCTCGTAGTTCTGGGCCGCCAGGAGTGCCGGGAGGTCGTCGGCCAGCGCCGCGGTGCCCGGGGCGAGCGGGAGCTCGTGCTCGAAGTAGCGCAGCACCCCGTCCGGCGCATCGGCGGCCGGGGTGGTGTCGACGTCGAGCTCGCCGTTCGCGACGACCTCCTCCGGGCTCGCGCCCAGCAGCGGGAGCAGGAGCCGTCCGCCGCCGGCGTCCCAGTCGATGTCGAAGGCGGCGGCATGACGGGTCTTCCGGCCGAGTCGCAGCACCTCCCACCACCACGGGTTCTGCCGCGGCACCGCGACGCCCACGTGGTTGGGCACGATGTCGGCGAGGATGCCGAGGCCGGCCGTGCGCGCCGCCGAGGCGAACCGGACGAGACCGTCCTCGCCCCCTCGGTCCGGATCGATGCGCGCGTGGTCGACCACGTCGTAGCCGTGGTTCGAACCCGGCGTCGCCGCCAGCAGCGGCGACAGATACGCCCAGGACGCGCCGAGCTCGGCGAGGTAGCCGACCACATCGGCCGCCGCTTCGAGGGGGAAGCTGCCGCTGATCTGGAGGCGATAGGTCGACAGCGGCCTGTCGGTCATGAGGCGGCCTGCTCGCTCTGCGCGCGGAGCGAGGCGTCGACGGAGTCGTCGGTGTCGACCGGCTCGCCGTCGATCTCCTGCAGCACGAGCATGGCCTTGCCCTCGAGCGGCACGGTGTCGCGGGCGCGGAGGTTCCGGTCGCCCAGCTCGCCGGCGGTGTCCACGGCGACGAGCCATTCCGCACCGTGGCGATCGTCCGGCAGGGCGAGGTCGACGGGCTCGTCGCCGCTGTTGAAGTAGACGAGGAAGTTCACGTCCTCCACGGGTCGCCCTCGCCGGTCGTTCTCGCGGATCCCGCGGCCGTTGAGGAACATGCCGACAGAGCGGCCGAAGCCGGAGTCCCAGTCCTCCGGGGTCATGCGGGCGCCGTCCGGTCGCAGCCACACGACGTCGGGGATGCGCTCGCCGTCCTCGTCCGCGACCGGGCGTCCGTCGAAGAAGCGGCTGCGGCGGAAGGTCGGATGGTCGTGCCGGAGCCGTGCGACCGCCGCCGTGAACTCCACGAGCGGCAGGTCGGCCGCCTCCCAGTCGATCCAGGTGAGCTCGTTGTCCTGCGCATAGCCGTTGTTGTTGCCGTGCTGCGTGCGGCCGAGCTCGTCGCCGTGGGAGATCATCGGCACGCCCTGCGAGAGCAGCAGAGTCGCGAGGAAGTTCCGCTGCTGACGCGCGCGGCGGCGATTGATGTCGATGTCGTCGGTCGGTCCCTCTGCGCCCATGTTGTCGGAGCGGTTGTGGGATTCGCCGTCGTTGTTGTCCTCGCCGTTGTCCTCGTTGTGCTTCTCGTTGTAGGAGACGAGGTCGCGCAGCGTGAAGCCGTCGTGCGCGGTCACGAAGTTGATGGAGGCGACGGGTCGTCGGCCGGAGTGCTCGTACAGGTCGGCGGAGCCGGTGAGGCGGGAGGCGAACTCGCCGAGCGCCTGCGGCTCCCCGCGCCAGAAGTCGCGCACGGTGTCGCGGTACTTGCCGTTCCACTCCGTCCACTGCGGCGGGAAGTTGCCCACCTGATAGCCGCCGGGTCCGATGTCCCACGGCTCGGCGATGAGCTTCACCTGGGAGACGATCGGATCCTGCTGCACGAGCTCGAAGAAGGCCGCGAGGCGGTCGACGTCGTAGAACTCGCGGGCGAGGGTTGCCGCGAGGTCGAAGCGGAAGCCGTCGACGTGCATCTCGGTCACCCAGTACCGCAGCGAGTCCATGAGCAGCTGCAGGGCGTGCGGGTTGCCCGCGTTCAGGCTGTTGCCCGTGCCCGTGTAGTCCGTGTAGTACCGCTTGTCCTCTTCGAGCCGGTAGTACGCCTCGTTGTCGATCCCGCGCATCGAAAGCGTCGGACCGAGGTGGTTGCCCTCCGCCGTGTGGTTGTAGACGACGTCGAGGATGACCTCGATGCCGGCCTCGTGGAGCGCGCGCACCATGGCACGGAACTCCTGCACCTGCTGACCGTCCTGGCCGCCGGCGGCATAGGCGTTGTGCGGGGCGAAGAAGCCGAGGGTGTTGTAGCCCCAGTAGTTCGACAGGCCCTTGTCCTGCAGCACCGAGTCGTTGACGAACTGGTGCACGGGCATCAGCTCCAGGGCGGTGACGCCGAGGCGCTGGAGGTGCTCGACGACCGCCGGGTGCGCGATGCCGGCGTAGGTCCCCCGCAGCTCCTCCGGCACCTCGGGGTGCCGCTGGGTGAGCCCCTTCACATGGGCCTCGTAGATGACGGTCTCGGCGTACGGCGTCTTCAGCGGGCGGTCGCCGCCCCACTCGAAGAACGGGCTGACGACCACGCCCTTCGCCATCGCGGCCGCGGAGTCGTCGTCGTTGCGGGAATCAGGGTCGCCGAAGTCGTAGCCGAACAGGGACTGACCCCAGTCGATCTCGCCGGCGACGGCCTTCGCGTACGGGTCGAGGAGCAGCTTGTTCGGATTGAACCGCTGCCCCTGCGCGGGGTCGTACGGGCCATGCACCCGATAGCCGTAGTGCTGCCCGGGCTGGACCGTGGGCAGGTAGCCGTGCCAGACGAAGGCGTCCACCTCCGTGAGGGGCGCGCGCGTCTCCGTGCCGTCCGCGTCGAAGAGGCAGAGCTCCACGCGCTCCGCGCCCTCGCTGAAGAGGGCGAAGTTGGTGCCCTGCCCGTCGAAGGTGGCCCCCAGCGGGTAGGCGGACCCGGGCCAGACCTCGCGGCTCATCCGGCGAGGGCGTGGTCGCGCGAACCCGCGGCCATGGCACTGACGATGCTGACGGCATGGTCGTAGTCGTACACCTGAGCGATCTCCACAGCCCGAGGATACGGGTGTCCGAGGTAGCAGACATGGAGCGGCGGCACGACCTCGATGTACCCGACGGGGGCGTCGTGCGCGACGACGTACCGGTCGAAGTCGATCCGCTCGCAGGCCGGCTCGATCGCGGCGGGGTGGGCCGCGTCGGCGCGCTGCGAGGAGCCAGTGCTGGTGGGGGTGTGGACGTTCATGGCGCCTCCTGACTCGTGATGCGACCACGATAGGAACCGGGAACGGATTCGAGAACGGTATTGCCAACCGGGCGTCGACCGGCTATGCACGCGATGACGACGGGATCACTCGCCGCGCCGTCGCACGTACTCCGTCACCACGACGCCCGATTCATACGGGGTCGTCTCCACGGCCTCGAACCGCTCGGGACGGTAGGGGCGGTCGCCGAAGAGCGGGATGCCGGATCCGAAGAGCAGCGGCTGCCGTTTCAGGATGAGCCGGTCGATCTCGTCGGCCAGCGTCGCCGCGAGAGCCCCGCCGCCGCACAGCCAGATCGCGCCGCCTTCCTCGCGCTTGAGGCGCCGCACGACGTCCGCCGGGTCCTCCGCCGTCACCTCGAGATTCTCGGCCGCGGCGGTGCGGGTGCGGCTGAAGACGATCTGCCGCAGGTGCCGGTACGGGCTCGCGAGCCCGCCCACCTCGTAGGTGTTCCTGCCCATCAACACGGTGTCGAACACGTCGTTGCGCTGCGGGATGCCGAGGGCTTCGGCGGCCACGGTCGGCAGGGTGTCGGCGAAGCGGGCATTGATGCCGTCCATGTGGTCGCCCTCGACGAGGAAGGCGTCGAACTCCCCGTCCGGACCGGCGATGAACCCGTCCAGGGTCACCGCGGCGTAGTACACGAGCTCTCGCATCGTTCTCCAATCACTACATCTGTTGCGGTTGAGAGTACAACAGTCGTAGTGATTGCGCTAGGGTGGCGGCATGGCGAGGAACGAGCCGCGACGACGGCAGATCGCGGATGCGGGGCTGGCGGTGCTCGCCCGCGAGGGATCCCGGGGGCTCACACACCGCGCGGTCGACGCCGAGGCGCACGTCCCCGCGGGCACGACGTCGAACTACTTCCGCAGCAGGGAGGCGCTGATCGAGGGCCTCGTCGACCGCATCGGGGAACGCCTGGCTCCGACGCCCGAGGACCTGGAGCGGAGGGCCGAGATCACGCCCAGCCGGGAGCTCTTCGCCGACTACATCAGGGACATCGTGCGCCGCCTCACCGCTGATCGCGACGTGACCCTCGCCCTCTTCGAACTGCGGCTCGAGAGCGCTCGCCGTCCCGAGCTCGCCGCCGTGCTCGGCGCCTGGCAACGGGCCGGCTTCGACGCGGACGTCGCCTTCAACACCGGGGCGGGTCTCCCCGGGGGGCGGCGGGAGATCGCCCTGTTCCACTACGCGATCGACGGTCTGCTGCTCGACCGGCTCACCACACCGATCGACCCGGAGACCTCCACCGACGACGTGATCGACGATCTCGTGGCCGGGCTGCTGCCCTGACCGTCGCCGCGGCTGCTGTTCCGCCCGGTCGATCCTGCTCGTACACTGAGGGCACGCTCCCGGCTCCAGGAACGGAGAACGCGTGTCTGCGACGTGGCACGATCCGCGGGAGGCGTCGCCGACGGCGTCTCGCCTCCTCGTCGAGCGCGCGCACGATGAGCTCATCGCCGGGAACCTCGACGATCACCGCCTCCGCGAGGTGCGTCCGCTCGTGCGCGAGTCGTGGGAGCGGTCGTGGCGCCGCCGCGTCGGTCCGGAGGGGCTGCCGCCGCTCGATCTGCATGAGGACGAGCTCGACGCCTATCGCCTGGCTCATCCGCTCGCCTCGGCGATGGAGATGATCCGCGCGCTGCTGCTTCCCGGCGACTCCGAGGACTCGGGGGTCGTGATCGCCGTGGGGGACCAGGCCGGGCGCCTGCTGTGGATCGAGGGCGACGCGCAGCTGCGGTCCCTCACCGAGGGCATGGGGTTCGTCGCCGGCGCGAACTGGGCGGAGGATGCCGTCGGCACGAGCGCTCCCGGCACCGCGCTCGCCCTGGAACGGTCGGTGCAGATCCGCGGGGCCGAGCACTACAACCGGCTGGTGCACCCGTGGTCGTGCACCGCGGCGCCCGTGCGCGACCCGGAGACGCAGCGGGTCCTGGGCGTGATCGACATCACCGGGGGACCGGAGGTGGTGACCCCGCAGGCCCGGCTGCTCGTCGACGCGACGGCGCGAGCGGTCGAGTCCGAGCTCCTCGTGGCCCGGCTGCAGCGACGGGCGGAGCCTCCGGCTCGACGACTGCCCGGCAGGACGCCGCCGGAACCCCTCGCCCGCGCGCGACTGCACGTGCTCGGACGCGACCGCGCCCGGCTGGAGACCGTGTCGGCGCATGAGGAGGCGGTCACCGAGCTCAGCGCCCGGCACGCCGCCATCCTCCTGATGCTGGCCGTGCACCGTCAGGGGCTCTCCGCCGATCGGCTCGCCGAGCTCGTCTACGGCCCCGGCGTCTCGCCGGACACCTTGCGGCCGGAGATGGTGCGTCTGCGGAAGGTCCTGGAGCGGGCGGCTTCCGACCTCGTGCCGGAGTCCCGCCCGTATCGTCTTCCGGTGCCGCTGGAGACCGACGCCCACGACGTGCTGTCCCTCCTGGATCGCGGGGCGCACCGGGTCGCTCTGACGGCGTATCGGGGTCCGGTGCTGCCGGACTCGGCCTCGCCCGGCGTGGAGGAGTTCCGTGACTCGGTCCGTGCGGCGCTGCGGGAGGTCATGCTGTCGGGGGCGAGTCTGGACGTGCTGCTCGCCTACGCGGACACCCCCGAGGGCAGTGAGGACGCGGAGGTGCTGCGGCTCGCGTTGGAGATGCTGCCGGCGCGCTCGCCGCGTCGTGCCGGTCTCGTGACCCGGATCGAGCGCCTCACCTGATTCGAATCGCCCGATTGGCCCCATTCCGGCCGCGGATGCAGCACAGTGCGCGATTCGAACGGGGTGCAACCGGCTGCAACGTTGCGCACCGGGAGTGCAACGGGCGACGGCCTAGCGTCGAGGGAACACCGCGGCATCGACGCCGCGGCGCCCCCGTCGAAGGAGACCCCCATGACCATCGTCGAAGAAGACGTGTCCCTCGCCTACGCGGCCCCCGGGCAGCCCGGAGCAGTCGCGAGCTATCGGCCCCGCTACGGCCACTACATCGGCGGCGAGTTCGTCGAACCCGCCAAGGGCCAGTACTTCGAGAACATCAGTCCCGTCAACGGCAAGCCCTTCACCGAGGTCGGCCGTGGCACCGTGGAGGACATCGACCGCGCCGTCGACGTCGCCTGGAAGGCCTTCACCGCCTGGGGCAACACCAGCCCCGCGGAGCGCTCCGTGATCCTGAACCGCATCGCCGACCGGATGGAGCAGCACCTGGAGGAGATCGCGGTCGCCGAGACCTGGGAGAACGGCAAGCCCGTGCGGGAGACCCTCGCCGCCGACATCCCGCTCGCCATCGACCACTTCCGCTACTTCGCCGGCGTGCTCCGCGCGCAGGAGGGCGGCATCAGCCAGCTCGACGAGAACACCGTCGCGTACCACTTCCACGAACCGCTCGGCGTCGTCGGCCAGATCATCCCCTGGAACTTCCCGATCCTCATGGCCGTGTGGAAGCTGGCGCCGGCGCTCGCCGCGGGCAACTGCATCGTCATCAAGCCCGCGGAGCAGACGCCCGCATCGATCCTGTTCCTGTTCGACATCATCGGCGACCTGCTGCCGGCCGGAGTCGTCAACATCGTGAACGGTTTCGGCATCGAGGCCGGCGCCCCGCTCGCCCAGCACAAGCGCATCCGCAAGGTCGCCTTCACCGGGGAGACCACGACCGGGCGCCTCATCATGCAGTACGCCTCGCAGAACCTGATCCCCGTCACCCTGGAACTCGGGGGCAAGAGCCCGAACGTGTTCTTCGAGGACGTGGCCCGATCCACGAGCGACCCGTTCTACGACAAGGCGCTCGAGGGCTTCACGATGTTCGCGCTCAACCAGGGCGAGGTCTGCACCTGCCCGTCACGCGCCCTCATCCAGCGCTCCATCTACGACGGGTTCCTCGCCGACGGCCTCGAGCGTGTGAAGAAGGTCGTGCAGGGCAATCCGCTCGACCCCGCGACCATGATCGGCGCGCAGGCCTCGAACGATCAGCTGGAGAAGATCCTCAGCTACATCGACATCGGGAAGCAGGGCGGGGCCCGGCTGCTCACGGGAGGCGAGCGCGCCGACCTCGGCGGCGATCTCAGCGAGGGCTACTACGTGCAGCCGACCGTGTTCGAGGGGACGAACGACATGCGGATCTTCCAGGAGGAGATCTTCGGTCCGGTGCTCTCGGTCACGAGCTTCGACGACTTCGACGACGCGATCTCGATCGCGAACGACACCCTGTACGGCCTGGGCGCCGGGGTGTGGAGTCGCAGCGGGGACACGGCGTACCGCGCAGGCCGGGCGATCGAGGCGGGCCGTGTGTGGACGAACACCTACCACCAGTACCCGGCCCATGCCGCGTTCGGCGGGTACAAGCAGTCGGGCGTCGGCCGCGAGAACCACAAGATGATGCTCGACCACTACCAGCAGACGAAGAACCTCCTCGTCTCGTACGCGGACGGTCCGATGGGCTTCTTCTGATCCCCCCCGCCCGGGTGTCGGACGGCGCTCGCCGCCCGGTCCGACACCCGGCATCCCGGAAGGAGTCCCCATGGCCGACGCCGCCCTGCCCGCCCGCGTCGCGGTGACCGCCCCCGCCGCCGCGCTCGTCCGCGAGCTCACCGCGCAGCACGGGCCGCTCATGTTCCACCAGTCCGGCGGCTGCTGCGACGGCTCCGCGCCCATGTGCTACCCGGTGGGGATGTTCCTCACCGGCCCCGGCGACGTGCTCCTCGGCGCCCTCGACGTCGGGCTCGACGATCCGGTCGAGGTCTTCATGTCGGCCTCGCAGTTCGAGTACTGGAAGTTCACGCACCTGACGATCGATGTCGTGCCGGGACGCGGCGCCGGGTTCAGCGTCGAAGGTCCGACGGGGATGCGGTTCCTCATCCGGTCGCGGATGCTCGACCCCGCGGAGCTGGCGAGCCTCGGCCTGGTCTGAGGACTTTCGAATCGCCTGATTGGTCCCCTTTCGGCCGGAGATGCAGCCAATCAGGCGATTCGAACGGGATACGCTTGCCCGGTGAACGCACCGTACCGACCCTCCGTCCTCTTCGTCTGCGTCCACAACGCGGGGCGCTCGCAGATGGCCGCCGGCTTCCTCCGGCACCTCGCCGGCGACCGCATCGAGGTGCGCTCCGCCGGGTCGATGCCCGCTGCCGAGATCAACCCCGTCGCGGTGGCGGCGATGGCGGAGGTCGGCATCGACATCAAGGCCGAGCAGCCGAAGGTGCTCACGACCGAGGCCGTGCAGGCGTCGGACGTCGTGATCACGATGGGCTGCGGTGACGCCTGCCCGTTCTTCCCCGGCACGCGCTACGAGGACTGGGTGCTCGACGACCCCGCCGGCCAGGGGATCGACGCCGTCCGGCCGATCCGCGACGACATCCGCGGTCGCATCGAAACCCTCGTGTCCGAGTTGCTCTGACCGGCGCTCAGCCGGCCCCGTCGAGCATCGCCTTGGCAGCACGCGTGCGGGCGCGCAGGGCTTCGGCGAGCGCCGCGACCGCGGGGAGCCGCAGCGACTCGGGCCGCGCGACCATGTAGTACGGGAGCTTCTCGGCGAAGACCTCGGGCAGCAGGCGCACGAGATCCGGGTGCCGGTCGGCCGCGAAGCAGGGGAGCAGGCCGATCCCGGCTCCCGCGCGAGTGGCCTCGACGTGCACGAAGACGTTGGTCGAGGTGAGTCCGTCCTGCATGCCGGGAACGAGGCGGCGCGGAAGGTCGAGCGCGTCCACCTGGAGCATCGAGTCGACGAAGTACACGAGTCGATGCTGCTCCACCTCGGCACGCGATGCCGGGGTGCCGGTGCGGCCGAGGTAGTCCCGGGAGGCGTACATGCCGAGGGTGTACGTGCCGAGCTTCACGGCCTGCGCGCGGCGGGTCTGCGGCGCGCCCACGACCACCTCCAGGTCGAGCCCGGCGCGGTGCTCGGCGGCCCTCCGCGTGGCGGCGACGATCTCGACCGTCAGCCGTGGGTGTGCTCGGCGCAGCTCTGCGATCGCGGGGGCAGCGATGTAGGCGCTGAAGCCGTCCGTGGCGGACATGCGCACGACGCCGGCGATCGGATCAGGAGTCTCGCCGGGGGCGGAGTCGAGCTGGGACAGCGCGGCCTCGATGCGTCCACCGGTCTCGGCGGCGGTGCGCCCGAGATCGGTGAGTTCCCACCCGGACGCGGATTGCGCGACGACCCGTCCGCCGAGCGCGTCCTCGAGGGCAGCGATGCGGCGCGCCACCGTCGTGTGATCGAGACCGAGGTGGGCGGCGGCGCTCGTGTACCGGCCGGTGCGGGCGACCGCGAGCAGCACGAGCAGATCGTCGGCACGAGGCCTCTTCGCCGCATCCATGCTGCAATTATGCACAGCCGCTGCGCGCCACTGGGCATTGCTGCAAATCCGGCCGGTGCCGACACTGGAACGGATGTGTCACCGTCGACACCGAAGGAGAGAAATGACCGCCCCCACCCGCGCCTCCGGTCACCCCGCCGCCGCCCCGTCCTCCTCGAAGCTCAAGCGCGTCGTCGCCGCCTCCATGGCCGGCACCGTCGTCGAGTGGTACGAGTTCTTCCTCTATGCGACCGCCGCCAGCCTCGTCTTCGGCACCTACTTCTTCCCGGCCACCGGATCGCCGCTCGACGGCATCATCGCCGCTTTCGTGACGTATGCGGTCGGCTTCATCGCGCGGCCGCTCGGCGGCATCGTCTTCGGTCAGATCGGCGACCGTTTCGGCCGCAAGCCCACGCTGCAGGCCACGATCATCATCGTCGGCGCCGCGACCTTCCTCATGGGGTGCCTCCCCGGCTTCCAGAGCATCGGCTACTGGGCGCCCGCGATGCTCGTCGCGCTGCGCTTCATCCAGGGCTTCGCTGTCGGCGGCGAGTGGGGCGGGGCCGTCCTCCTGGTCGCGGAGCAGAGCCCCGACCGGTCGCGCGCGTTCTGGTCGAGCTGGCCCCAGGCCGCGGTTCCCGTCGGCAACCTGCTCGCCACGCTCGTGCTCCTCGTGAGCTCGTGGGCGATGAGCTCGGCGGCGTTCCTCGAGTGGGGCTGGCGCATCGCGTTCTGGCTCTCCGCGGTGATCGTGCTCGTCGGCTACTACATCCGCCGCAACGTCGAGGAGGCTCCGATCTTCCTGGAGGCGAAGGCGCAGGTCGAGGCGGAGAAGGCCACCTCCTACGGCGTCGTCGAGGTGCTGCGCCGGTATCCGATCGGGATCGTGCAGGCGATGGGCCTCCGTTTCGCCGAGAACATCGTCTACTACATCGTCGTCAGCTTCACGATCGTGTACCTCAAGACCGTGCACGAGTACGACACCAGTCAGCTGCTGCTCGCCCTGCTCATCGCGCACGTCGTGCATTTCGCGATCATCCCGCAGGCGGGACGGCTCGCCGACCGCTGGGGCCGCAAGCCGGTGTACCTCACAGGCGCGATCCTCAGCGCCACCTGGGCCTTCTTCGCCTTCCCGATGTTCGACACCCTGAACCCCGTGCTCATCGTCCTCGCGGTCACCATCGGCCTCTGCTTCCACGCGTTCATGTACGCGCCGCAGCCGGCGGTCATGGCCGAACTGTTCCCGACGCGGATGCGGTACTCCGGCGTCTCGCTGGGGTCGCAGGTCACGGCGATCCTCGCCGGGTCGCTGGCGCCGATCCTGGCGATCCAGTGGCTCCGGGACTTCGGCTCCTGGCTGCCGATCGCGCTCTACATCGTGTTCGCCTGCATCGTCACGACGATCGCGGTGCTCTCGCTGCGGGAGACGAAGGGCGTGTCCCTGCAGGCCATCGACGACGCGGATGCCGCCCGCGCGAACGCCCGCACCGCGGCTGCGAGTGCCGCATGACGGATCTGCACGGACGTCGTGCTCTCGTCACCGGGGGAGCGAGCGGGATCGGTGCCGCCTGCGCGAGAGCCTTCGCGCAGGCGGGCGCCCGCGTGACGATCGCCGACATCGACGGTGACGCGGCCGAAGCCCTCGCCGACGAGATCGGCGGGCGGGTGTGGCAGATCGACCTCACCGACCGCGATGCCCTGGCCGCACTCCGCCTCGACACCGACATCCTCGTCAACAACGCCGGCGTGCAGCACGTCAGCCCGATCGAGGATTTCGACCCCGCCCGCTTCTCGCTCCTCGTGCAGCTGATGCTCGAGGCGCCGTTCCTGCTGACCAGGGCTGCACTCCCGGGGATGTACGAGCGGGGCTTCGGGCGGATCATCAACATGTCGAGCGTCCACGGTCTTCGCGCCTCGCCGTTCAAGGCGGCCTACGTGGCGGCCAAGCACGGCCTGGAAGGGCTGTCGAAGGTCACGGCGCTGGAGGGTGCCGCGCACGGCGTCACGAGCAACTGCATCAATCCGGGGTATGTGCGGACCCCGCTGGTGGAGCGCCAGATCGCCGACCAGGCGCGGGTGCACGGTATCCCGGAGAACGAGGTCCTGGAGAAGGTGCTCCTCACCGAAGCCGCGATCAAACGCCTCGTGGAGCCGGAGGAGGTCGCCGGCCTTGCCGTCTGGCTCGCCGCTGACGCCGCCGGGATGGTGACCGGCGCGAGCTACACGATGGACGGCGGCTGGTCCGCGCGGTGAGCCGTCACGCCGACGGAGAGGCCGCGGCGAGCACAGCACTCCGCAGCCAGGAGCGGTAGCGGTGCGGCGACCAGCCGGACTGCACGACGAGCTGCTGGTGGCTCTCCGGCGAGAGCAGGAACGACAGCACGTCGGCGAGGGCGTCGCCGTCGTGGTCCGAGTCGACGATGCCTCGGCGCTGCAGTTCCGCCGCGAACCCCCGGTAGTCCGCAGCCCGGTTCGCGAGGATGCGCTGGAGGGCGGCATCGACGACCGGATCGGAGAGCGCCGCGCCCAGGAGGACCGTCCAGAGGGCATGCCCCCGCTCGTTCGCCGCGCCGATCTGCGTGATGACCGCGTCGAGGAAGACGTCGTCGGGCAGAGTCGTCAACCCGGAGCCGGCCTCGGTGTCGGCGAGGGTCTCGGCGGCCTCCGAGCCGGATAAGGTGACCTCGAAGGCGGCGATGAGCAACTCCGCCTTCGCCGCCGTGGTCTTCACCGTCTCCGCGGAGACCCCGGCCTCCTTGGCGATCGCAGAGATCGTCGTCGCCTGGTATCCCTGCGCGGCGAACAGGCGGGCGGCTGCCGCGACGATGCGCGCACGGGTCTCCTCGGCCTGTCGGGTCCGCAGGGCGGAGCGGTAAGGGCGTGCATTCGACGTCATTGACTTTCCTCAAGGGGTGATGAATACTTCAACGGTACAACCAACCCTATCGAGAGAGTCGCCATGTCCCGTTACCTCCTCACCTGCACCCCCGCCCACGGGCATGTGCTCCCGCTGCTGCAGGTCGCCAGGCACCTGGTCGCCGGTGGGCACGACGTCCTCTTCCTCACGAGCACCCGGTACGAGGAGCAGGTGACCGCGGCGGGCGCGCGGTTCCGTCCGCTGCCGGCGGAGGCCGACGTCGATCTCGACGACGCGAACGGCGCGTTCCCCGAGCGCGAAGGTCTCACCGGGGTGGCTGCGCTCCGCTTCGACATGAGCACTCTGTTCATCCGTCCGGGGCGGGCTCAGCTCGAGGCCGTGCGCGTCGAGCTCGCGCGGAACCGCGTCGACGCCGTCCTCACCGAGCCGCTGTTCGTCGGTGCGGCGCTGCTGCAGCGGCTGCCGAAGGCCGAACGGCCCCCGGTCGTGGTCCTCGGCATCTTCCCGCTCGGCGCCCGCAGCGTCGACACGGCCCCGTTCGGGCTCGGAGTCACGCCGATGCGCGGGCCGTTCGGCCGGATGCGCAACGCCTTCCTCCGCACCGTGGCGGAGCGCGTCATCTTCGGCGGCGTGCAGAAGGAGGCCGACGCCATGGCGCGCGAGGCGGTCGGCCGCGATCTCGGCGGATTCGTGCTCGACTGGGCGGGCCGCGCGGACGCGTACGTGCAGTTCTCGGTGCCGGCGTTCGAGTACCCGCGCTCCGACCTCCCGGCGTCCGTGCACTTCGCCGGCCCCCTGCCCGCGGCGGCGGCGACCGTGCCACTGCCCGAGTGGTGGTCCGACCTGGACGGACGGCGGCCCGTGATCCATGTCAGTCAGGGGACGATCGCCAACGCCGACTTCGGCCAGCTCGTGCTTCCCACGATCGCCGGGCTCGCCGCGACGGACGCCCTCGTGGTGGTCTCCACCGGTGGACGCCCCGTCGAGGCGCTCCCGGCGGAGCTCCCGGCGAACGTCCGCGTCGCCGAGTACCTGCCCTACGACCGGCTGCTGCCGGAGGTCGACGTGTTCGTCACGAACGGCGGTTTCGGCGGGGTGCAGCAGGCCCTTGCCCAGGGCGTCCCGCTGGTGGTCGCGGGGCAGACGGAGGACAAGGTCGAGGTCTCCGCCCGAGTCGGGTGGACCGGGGTGGGCATCAACTTGCGGACGAATGCGCCGAAGCCGGGACAGGTCGCCGAGGCCGTGCGCCGGGTGCTGGCCGAGCCGACGTTCCGGGATCGCGCGCGGCAGGTCGGAGAGGCGATGCGCGCTGCGGACGCCTGGCAGACGCTCGACACGGTCCTGGCCGCGGAGACCGCGACAGGGGCCGCGGCCGACAGTTCGATGCACCGCTGAGCGCCGCGCGGGAAAGTGCATTCCCGCGCATGAACGCAACCGGGTGCAACGTCCGCCGGTATACCATCCCGGTATCGCCACGCAGCGTCAGTCCCCAGCTGACCACGGGCGGGACGGTCGAACCGTCAATGCGGAGGGAACGTCGAATTCCTTTCGATCCCGAGGGGGGATGGGGTGGGCGTCGGTTCCCCAGAACGGCACCCACCCCCACATCGGGTTCGTCGTCAGTTCCAGCGGCTGAGCATCCAGAAGACCGCGAATCCGATCACCACGACGATCGGCACCCAGGTCCCCGTGCGCTTGAGGCGCCGACCCTGCGGCGCGACCCCCGGCGGTGGGGTGATCATCCCGGCCGGCGCAGCGAACGGGAGAGCGTGGCCCCCGGGCGTCGCCGCGGCGGCGAGGCGGTCGTCGCGCCACCGCGCCCACTGGTCGAGCTTGGTCAAGAGCGCCCCCACCGCCCCGAACAGCCACGCCCAGGTCGCCGGATCGAGCGTGGAGGCGCGGCGGGGCGTGTAGAGGAACAGCCAGTCGTCGACGATCTCGACGTCGAGCTGCGCGGCGTTGTCGATGAAGCGCGCCATGATGTCGGGCGTGAAGAGGTAGAGCGCGTCCTGCTCGTAGCCGTCCGGGCAGTACAGGGTGAAGTGCTGGTCGAAGTCGCCCTCGAGCGACAGGCGCTGTGCCCGCTGGAACGAGGCCGGCAGGTTGGAGCCGAAGCCGTTGTTGCCCTTCGCGTCGAGCACGATGTTCGGCAGGGGCACATCCAGCTTCACGGCCACATAGCCCCAGCGATACGTCGTCGAGTTCTTCCCGGACTGCACCGTGTACTGGTAGTTGCCGAACTCCACGAACCGTGGATTCGTGCCGCGGACCAGATCGGTCGCCATGCGCGAGCGGCCGAGATGGAAGATCATCCCGGGGAGCGGCGGATCGTCCACGCGCGGCTCGTACGTCATGCCGTTGGCCTGGGCGAACCGGTGCAGGCGGTACCGCGCGGTGCGCGCGTTGCGGACGCCCATCCAGATGAGCACGCCCACCCCCGCGGCCACCAGCAGGAGGAGCACGAGGGGGATCGCCGCCGCGGCGGGGGAGCCGCTTCCCGCTGCCAGCGCCACCACCACGGAGGCGAGGATCGGAAGCATCACGACCCCGGCGATCGCGACGGCCACGGCGATGATCGACGACACCGCCATGCCGGTCGTCCGCCGGGACCGGAGCTCCGCCGTGAAGGCGCGGACGGCGGCCGGGTCGACCGGATCGGTGAGGGGACGCGCATCGAACGACGCCGATGCCTGCGGAGACGTCATCGGTTGACCTCGTCGGCGTCCCACGTGAGGTCGGCACCCGCGCGCAGAGCCTTCGCCTCCAGACGTTCGTCCGTGCAGATCGCACGGATGAGGTCGGGCGAGCCCGCCACGATCGTGGAGTCGTAGTCGATCTCCGAGACCATCACCCAGGCGCGATCGGCGGGCCACAGGATGTTCGGGCTCTGGGCGGCGGGCGGGAAGCCGCGTTCCTCGCCGACCCGGTCGCGCCACGGCACGCCGAGCACCCAGTCCGGATCCGCGAAGGCCCTGGCACCCCCGGAGAACAGCACGTAGTCGCGCCCGGGGAGCTGCAGCCGGGGCCCTTCGGAGATCTCGCGGGAGAGGATGCCGTCCTGCCAGGTGGGCTTCCGGAAGACGTTGTTGAAGGGGTCGTGCGTGCTGCGGTCGAGCATCGCCTGATGGTGCGGGTCTTCGCTGAACGTGAGGAAGACACGGGACGGCCCGTCTCCGAAGAAGCCGACCAGACCGCCGAATCCCTCCCAGAGCGCGACGACCCCGTCGTCCGGTGTCGCGGTGTGGGCGGCGAGGTGCCCGCCCAGGACCGTCACGAGGTCGCTGTCGAGCGCGCCCTCCATCGGCGCCGTGAACTCGCGGCCGTCCGGAGCGATGCGGGTCCGCCAGTCGGCGTCGACGGGAGTGCGCACGATCCGGTGCCACTGCGCCTCTGCGTGCATCGTCGTGCCGAAGGCGGCGGCGGTGTCCGCCCAGCTGACGCGCACGTCGGAACCCGCCGCCGTGGGACTCTCCCGCACCGTGGCGGGATGGAAGATCCGGGCGTACGCGGGGAAGCCGCGGGGGACGACCGCGTGCATGCTCCCCAGACCGTCGTCGAGGGTCTCCCGCAGCCACGCGCCGACGCCGGGGTCTGCGATCCACTCCATGCGACCACGGTACCGGCCGCGTCCGACGACGCGAGCCGCGGCCGTCGATCCCCCATAATCGAGGGGTGACTGCCACCGCCACCCTCCCCTCCCTCGACGGCCGACGCTTCCGCATGGTCTCGTCCACGACCTCCGCCGTCGACCCCGACGCCCCCAGCGTCTTCGAGTACTTCGAACGCGACGGCGCGATCTGGGGCGGCTACGAGGGCGACACGGTCACCTTCGGGAAGTTCGTCGGCACGCGCACCGGCGACACGATCTGGGTCTCGTTCGTCCATGTGCTCAAGGCCGACGGCACCGTGGTCACCGGCGATGGCGAGAGCGAGCTGGAGCTCACCGACGACGGCCGCATCCGTCTGGTGGAGCACTACGAGATGCACGGCCTCCCGCAGCTCAGTGTCGTCGAGGAGATCCCGGCCGCCTGACTCAGCGGGGCGGGAGCGCATCCCGCCCCGGCGAGGCGGGCGTCCATCGCGTCATCCCGAGCGGAACCTCCGTCTGCCGCTCCGGCAGGTCTCCGGGCAGCAGGTAGGGCCGCCGGATGACCTCGTCGAGCACGACGACGCTGACCACCGTCCGCACCTCGGGAAGCTGCGCGATGACCCCCGTCGAGAACTCGTGCACACCGCTCACGTCGACCGCGCGGATGAGCAGCATCGCGTCGTGCTCCCCGGTCGTGATCGCGCACCACTCCACGTCCGGCATCTCGATGATCCGCTCCCGGAACGAGGCCCAGGCCTGCGGCATCACGGTCACGAAGACGAGGGCTCCGATCGACAGCCCGGCCTTCGCCTGATCCACGCGTGCGCTGAATCCGGTGATGACGCCGTCGTGCACGAGCGACTCGACCCGCGTGTACGCGCTGGCCCGCGAGATGCCCACCTTCTCGGCCAGCGCGGCGATCGAGACGCGACCGTTATCGCGCAGCACATCGAGGATTCTGTACGCCGTCTCATCCAAAGGGGCGGCACTTCGTCCAGATTGCTTCGACGGATCCGCGTCCTTGCTGGACATATTGCTCCTCACATCCGAGGTTCTCGACAATGCGTGCCTGTGTGACGCGCACTTGCTGGACACATCGTCGCATATGATGCGAATCTGATCCCCGGTCGTCCACATCGGTGGCGACCGGACCCGAATGTACTCCTCGCCCTTGGAGGCCCTGATGTCGTCACGCCGTATCACGCCGGTCATCGCGCTCGGAGCCGTCGCGCTCCTGGCGCTCGCAGGTTGCTCGGGAGGGAACTCGGCGAACACCTCCGAGTCGTCCCAGGGCTCCGACTCCCTCGTCATCGACACCGCATTCTCGATCGAGACGGCCGACCCGGGTCACACGTACGACCCGACCGGCAACATGATCGCGAAGGCGCTGTACGAGACCCTCGTCGACTTCGAGGGCTCCGACGTCTCCACTCCGGTCCCGGGCCTCGCGTCGTGGGAGCAGAACGACGAGGCGACCGAGTTCACGTTCACGCTCGAGGGCGACCGCGTGTTCTCCGACGGCTCGCCCGTCGAGGCGAAGGACGTCGTGTTCTCGCTGCAGCGCATCCAGGGGATGGAAGACGCCAAGCCGAACTTCCTGCTCGGCGGCCTCACGATCGAGGAGGTCGACGACAAGACCATCCGGTTCACCTCGGAGACCCCGCTGCTGCAGCTCCCCGCGATCCTCGCGAACCCGGCGCTCGGCATCGTCAACGCCGACGTCGTGATGGAGAACGGCGGAAGCACCGACGGCTCCGACAGCGCCCAGGGCTTCCTCGACGGCGAGTCCGCCGGATCCGGCCCGTTCGTGCTGGACACGCTCGACCTCAGCTCGCAGGTCGTGCTCACGCGCAACGACGAGTACAACGGCGACGAGGAGTCGGCCTACAGCCGCGTCGTCGTGCGCAACGTCTCGGAGAGCGCGACGCAGCTCGCCAACCTCAAGGGCGGCGACTCGATGGTCGCGATGGATCTCAACGGCGACCAGGTCGCCGGTCTCGGCGACGACATCAGCGTCGACTCGGTCCCGTCCGGCCAGACCATCTTCCTGCTGCTCAACCAGGGCGAGGCCGGCGGTGACCTCGCGAACGTGAAGATCGCGGAGGCCATCCGCTACGCGCTCGACTACGACGCGCTGCTCGAGCTCGCCGGCGCCGGTGCCGTCCAGGCGACCGGCGTCATCCCGCCCGGGTTCGAGGGCGCCCTCGACAGCGGCGTGAAGCAGGACCTCGACAAGGCGAAGGCCGCGCTGGAGGAGGCCGGGTACACCGGTCAGACCCTCAAGCTCCAGTTCCCGAACGACTACCCGGTCGGCGGCGTGGAGTTCACCCCGCTCGCGGAGCGCATCCAGGCGCAGCTCGAGGACGCCGGCATCGCCGTCGACCTGGCTCCGGCACCGTTCGCGACCGAGCTCGACGCGTACGTCAACGGCACCGAGGGCTTCGGTCTGTGGTTCTGGGGTCCGGACTACGCCGACTCGGCGAACTTCCTCCCCTTCGCCCCGGGTCTGAAGGTCGGTCTCCGCGCCGGCTGGGCGGCCGAGGCCAACCCGGAGATCGCGGGCATCGCCGCCGGTGCGGCCGCCGCGACCGACGCCGAGCAGCGCACCGAGGCCTTCACCGAGTTCGCCGAGGCCATGCAGGCCGAGGGCCCGTTCGTGCCGCTGATCGTCCCCGGTCGCAACATCTCCTCCGCCTCCAGCGTGTCCGGCGCCGTGTACAACTCCGTGTGGGAGATGGACATCGCCGAGATCCAGCCGGCCGGCTGAGCGGATCGCCATGACGACAGTGGCCGTGCAGAGGCAGGCGCAGCGGCGCCGCTCGCCTCTCGTCGGATACCTGCTGCGGCGGGCCGGGACCTCTCTGCTCCTGTTGGTGGGCGTGACGATCGTCACGTTCGCGCTCACCAACCTGGTGCCGGGAGACCCGGTCTCGGCCGCGCTCGGTGAGGGCGCGTCGCAGAACCCCGCGACGCGCGAGGCGTTCATCAAGGCGAACGGACTCGACCAGCCGCTGTTCGTGCAGTACTTCATCTATATGGGGAACCTGCTCCGCGGGGACCTCGGCACGTCGCTGGTGACCGGACGCCCGGTCACCAGCGACCTCGCCACCGCGGTGCCCGCGACGATCGAGATCGCGATCGGCGCGATCATCGTCAGCCTCGCGGTCAGCATCGTGCTCGGCACCCTGGCCGCCTACCGCCGCGGCCTCGTCACCGACCAGGTCATCCGCGTCGTCACGCTCGTCGGGCTCAGCGTCCCGACCTTCTGGCTCGCTCTGGTCAGCTTCTACGTGTTCTTCCTGGAGCTGCGGATCGCGCCCGGCTCCGGACGCATCTCGCCGTCGATCACCCCGCCGCCGCGCGTGACCGGGCTCTACACGGTCGACTACCTGCTGAACGGCGACGCGGTCGGCTTCTTCGACGCCCTCGCGCACCTCGCGCTTCCGGTCATGGTGCTCTCGCTCGTGACCATCGGGCTGCTCACCCGCTTCATCCGCACGTCGGTGCTCGAGGTCCTCGGCAGCGACTACGTGCGCGCGGCCCGGGCCAAGGGCCTGCCGGCGATGCGCGTCATCGTCGACTACGTGCTCCGGGGCGCCTCGCTGCCGATCCTCACCGTGGTGGGTGTCGCGTTCGGGGCCCTGCTCTCCGGAACCGTGCTCGTCGAGTCGGTGTTCGCCTGGCCGGGGCTGGGCACCTACGCCTACAACTCCGCCGCCAACCTCGACCTGCCCGGCATCATGGGCGTCGGTCTCGTGGTCGGCGTCATCTACCTCCTCATCAACTTCATCGTGGACCTGCTCTACGGCGTGCTCGACCCGAGAGTGAGGATCGCATGAGCCGCATCGCCGCAGCGACCCCCGCCGGACGCTTCCGCTTCCGCTGGCCGCGTGCCTGGCGCACTCCGCTCGGCATCATCGGCACCGTCATCGCCGGTGCGTGGATCATCGTCGCCTTCACCGCGCAGTGGTGGGTGCCCTACCCGCCGAACGCGCAGGTGCTGCCGCGCCTGCAGCCGCCGGGCATCGACACAATCCTCGGTACCGACGGCAACGGCCGCGACATCTTCTCCCGGTTGATGACCGGCGCGACGGTGAGTCTGCCGCTCGCGCTCATGCTCGTGATCGCCGCCCTCATCATCGGCACCCTCATCGGCGCGGTCGCCGGGTACTTCGGGCGCGCCGTCGACGAGACGCTCATGCGCATCACCGACCTCTTCATGGCCTTCCCGACCGTGATCCTCGCCATGGTGGTCGCGGCCTCGCTCGGCCCCTCGCTGTTCAACGCCGTCATCGCCGCGATCGTGGTCTCGTGGCCGCAGTACGCCCGCGTCACCCGCAGCATCGTGCTCGGTCTCCGCGGGCAGAACTATGTGATCGCCGGGCGCCTGCTCGGCCACTCGCCGCTGCGCACGCTCTTCGTCGACATCCTGCCGAACATCGCCGGCCCGGTCCTCGTGCTCGCGACGCTCGACATCGGCGCGGCGATCCTGCTCCTCTCAGGGCTCTCCTTCCTCGGTCTCGGTGCGCAGCCGCCGACGGCGGAGTGGGGGTCGATGATCTCCGGGGCGATGCAGAACTTCGACGCCTGGTGGCTCGGAGTCTTCCCGGGACTCGCGATCCTCACCGTGGTGCTCGCGTTCAACTTCCTGGGCGACGCGATGCGCGACGTGCTCGACCCGACAGCCGAGATCACACACGAGAAGCAGGCGGAGCACACCGCCTCCGCGACGGGGGTGCCCGCATGACCGCGCAGAGCACGGCGACGCTGAGCATCCGCGACCTCACGATCGACATCGGCCGTCCGCTGGTGAAGGGCGTGTCCCTGGAGCTCGAACCCGGGCGCATCCACGGCCTCGCGGGGGAGTCGGGCTCCGGTAAGACGCTCACCTCCCTGGCGGTGCTCGGCCTCCTGCCGCGACAGGCGAAGACCGGCGGCTCGATCCTGCTCGCGGGGGAGGAGCTCGTCGGTCGCAACCGCCGGGGGCTCAACCGCGTCCGCGGGAAGCGCATCGCGATGGTCTTCCAGGACCCGTCGGCCTCGCTGCACCCGCAGCTGCCGGTCGGCCGCCAGCTCACCGACCACATGCGCGTGCACCTCGGACTCAAGGGGGCCGCTGCGCGCGAGCGGGCGGTGGAGCTGCTCCAGACCGTGCAGGTGCCGAACCCGGCCGAGGCCCTGAAGCGGTATCCCCATCAGTTCTCCGGCGGACAGCGGCAGCGCATCGCGATCGCGTGCGCCCTCGCGTGCGACCCGGAGGTGCTGCTCGCGGACGAGCCGACGACCGCCCTCGACGTGACGGTGCAGGCCGGCATCCTGAAGCTCCTGCGCGACCTCGCGATCGAGCGGAATCTCGCCGTTCTGCTCGTGACCCACGACCTGGGCGTGATGAGTGCGATCGCGGACACGGTCGCCGTCATGAAGGACGGCCGCATCGTCGAGCTCGCCGATCGGGAGACGCTCTTCCGCGCCCCGCAGCACGAGTACACCCGCATGCTGCTCGCGGCCCTGCCGGGGTCGCGCATCGACGAGAGCCCCGAGGAGGCTGCGGATGAGTGAGGTCAGCGTCCTCGACGCCCGCGACGTGGTGGTGCGGTACCCGGGCACCCCGCCCGTGATCGCGGTCAACGGCGTCTCGCTGAGTGTCGCGGCGGGAGAGACGGTCGCCCTCGTGGGCGAATCCGGCAGCGGCAAGTCGAGCCTGGCCCGCGCCGTCGTCGGCATCGAGAAGACCGCCGCCGGGACGGTGTCGTTCCGCGGCGCCCCCGTCGCGCCGCTGGGGATCCGCCGTCGTGACACGGCGCTCACCGGCATCCAGATGGTCTTCCAGGACCCGGCGACCTCGCTGAACCCGCGCCGGCGGATCGGCGACCAGATCTCCGACGGCATCGCGACCGCCCGTGCGCGCGGTGCCGCCGGCTCCACCGTGGAGGAGTGGCTGGAGCGGGTGGGACTGCCCGCCGAGGTGCGCACCCGCTTCCCGCATCAGTTCTCCGGCGGCCAGAAGCAGCGCATCGCGATCGCCCGAGCGCTCGCGGCGCGGCCCTCGCTGCTCGTGGCCGACGAGCCCATCTCCGCCCTCGACGCGTCCACCCAGACGAGTGTCGCGGGACTCATGCGCGATCTCGTGGCCGAGTCCGGCGCGGGGATGCTCTTCATCTCCCACGACCTCGCCGTCGTGCGCCGCATCGCCGACCGCACGTTCGTGATGTTCGGCGGGAGGGTGCTCGAATCGGGACCGACCGACGAGCTCTGGGCGGCGCCGCGGCACCCTTACACGCAGGCGCTGCTCGCCGCGATCCCGGAGCCCGACGGCACGGGGCGCATCCCTGAGGCGCCCTCCGCCGACGACCGTGCGGTCTGGGCCGAGGTGCCTCCCGTCGCCTACTGACGCCGGATACGGCGAAGGGCCGGAGCGTGCGCTCCGGCCCTTCCGTGTGTCCCGTCCGATCAGAGCGGCGCGACGATGTCCTGCTTCACGTCCCACTCGGTGATCTCGAGCGCGACGTCGACCGACTGGCCCTGGACGGTCGCGGAGCTGGTCGAGGCGAGGTTGACGTAGTCCTCGGTGACCTCGAACACGACCTCGACCGGCGTGCCCGCCTGCTCGACGGTGCCGCTGACGAGGTAGACCTTCTGGCCGAGGCGCTCGCCCGTACCGGTCACGGTGAAGTCGCCCGTGATGGCCTTCGCCGTCTCGGCGGGGTCCATGGCGGTGACGTCCTTCGCCGTGGTGCTGAGGCCGGCGATGATGGGGTCGCTCGACGACGGGTCGGCGGCCTGCCAGTCGCTCGAGGGCGACTTCACCCAGACGTCGTCGCCGATCGCGACGATCGAGCCCATCGGGGAGAGCGACTCCAGCGCCTTCTCGGCCGGGTTGAAGCGCGTGGTGGACTCCATGCCCATCACGACGGTCTTGGCGGCGTAGCCGGCGGTGTCGGTCATGGCCTCGGCGATGCAGGCGCCGAGCGCGGAGCCGTCGACGGTGGCACCGTCGGCGAGTTCGGGGCAGTCGCTGGACGGCGCTTCGGCCTCCTGCGATGCGGCACCGCTCGGCTTCGACTCGGCCGGCTTGTCCGACGCTCCCGCCGAACATCCGGTGAGCATGACGGCGGCGGCCAGCACGACGCCGACCCCCCACTTGTTGACGCGCATGGCGCCCCCCTCCAGGTCCGTGCCGATGACCGTCACCAGGCACGCCCTCCAGCATGCCAAGGTCGGGCGGGAAGTGCGGGAGGCAGCTCCGAGGAAACTCCGCTAGACTGTCGAGGTTGTCTGCCTTCCGGCGTCCACTCGGTCGCCTGGGGCGGGCACGTGCACACACCCTCCTGCTCCCGGGAAAGTCCCGAGAGCCGTTCTAGTCCGAAGGAGGTGGGTAAGTGACGCACCAGTACGAACTCATGGTCATTCTGACCCCCGAGATCGACGAGCGCCAGGTCGCCCCGACGCTCGACAAGTTCCTGAAGGTCATCACCAACGATGGTGGCTCTATCGAGAACGTCGACATCTGGGGCAAGCGCCGTCTCGCCTACGAGATCCAGAAGAAGACCGAGGGCATCTACGCCGTCGTCAACTTCACCGCGACCAGCGCCGCCACGCAGGAGCTCGACCGTCAGCTCAAGCTGAACGAGCAGATCATGCGCACCAAGGTGCTCCGCGCCGAAGAGGCTCAGGCGATGATCGCTTCCGAGGCCAAGCGCTCCGAAGAGAAGGCTGCCCGCAAGGCCGCCAAGGCTGCGAAGGCCTAAGTCTCATGGCCGGCGAAACCGTCATCACCGTGGTGGGCAACCTCACCGCCGACCCCGAGCTGCGCTACACGCAGAACGGGCTGCCGGTGGCGAACTTCACCATCGCATCGACGCCTCGCAACTTCGACCGTGCCGCGAACGAGTGGAAGGACGGCGAAGCGCTGTTCCTCCGCGCCTCGGTGTGGCGTGAGTTCGCCGAGCACGTGGCGGGCTCGCTCACCAAGGGCATGCGCGTGATCGCGCAGGGTCGTCTGCGCCAGCGTTCCTACCAGGACCGTGAGGGCAACCAGCGCACCGCGATCGAGCTGGAGGTCGACGAGATCGGCCCCTCGCTGCGGTACGCGACCGCGCAGGTCACCCGTGCGGCCTCGGGCGGTGGCGGCGGGGGGCAGTCCCGTCCCGCGCAGCAGCAGCAGGTGTCGGAGGAGCCGTGGTCCACGCCCGGCTCGTCGACCAGCGCCGATGCCTGGAGCACTCCGGGCAGCTTCGGCGACGACACCCCCTTCTGAAAACACTTCTTCACGGGTGGGTCCCTGAGCTTGTCGAAGGGCCGCACCCCGCTCATCACTAAGGAAAAGCAATGGCTGGAAAGTCGAGCGGCGACCGCCGCAAGCCGCGGAAGGGCGCGAAGAACGCCGCTCCCGCGAAGTCCATCCGGGTCGGCGTCATCGATTACAAGGATGTCGCCACCCTCCGCAAGTTCGTCTCGGAGCGCGGCAAGATCCGCGCCCGTCGCATCACCGGTGTGTCGGTGCAGGAGCAGCGTCTGATCGCCACCGCGATCAAGAACGCGCGCGAGATGGCGCTCCTGCCCTACGCTGGCGCCGGCCGGTAAGGGGTACTGAGATGGCAAAGCTGATTCTCACGAACGAGGTCGCCGGGCTGGGTAGCGCCGGTGACGTGGTCGAGGTCAAGAACGGGTACGCCCGCAACTACCTCATCCCCCAGGGCTTCGCTACGGCGTGGACCCGTGGTGGCGAAAAGCAGGTCGCGTCGATCCAGGCCGCGCGTCAGGCACGCGCGATCCACGACCGCGACGAGGCGGTGGCCCTGAAGAACACCCTCGAGGGCACCAAGGTGCGTCTCGCGGTGAAGGCCGGCAAGGAAGGCCGTCTGTTCGGCTCGGTGAAGACCGCCGACGTCGCAGAGGCCGTCACGGCTGCGGGCCTCGGCTCGATCGACAAGCGCAAGGTGCACATCCCCTCGCCCATCAAGGCGACCGGTGAGCACGAGGCGACCGTGCGTCTGCACGAGGACGTCACTGCCGTCATCACGCTGCAGGTCGTCGCCGCCAAGTAAGGCACCCGACGGGCGCACGCCTGTCGAACGGAACGCCCCCTGTCCTCCGGGACAGGGGGCGTTCTGCATCGGGACGAGGTGAGGATCAGGCGACATTTCTCATACGCCGACGCAACATGCTGTGCTGTTGGCTCGATTCCATGGTGACACCACCCCCCTTCCCGACATCCAGAGCGCCCTGGGGCGATGCCGCGAAGGGGCTGCTGATCGTCCTCGTGGTGTTCTGGCACGTCGTGCTGAAGACCTACCTGCAGGTCGACTGGCGGCTCGGCATCCCCCTCCCCGGAGCCTGGGGTCTCGCGAGCGACCTCATCTGGCCGTTCCTCATGCCGTTGTTCCTGTTCCTGTCCGGGTACTTCGCCTCCGCGGCGCTGGCCCGACCGTGGGCCGTCGTGTTCCGTCCCCGCGTCGTCCGCTTCCTCTACCTGTATCTGCTGTGGAGCCTCATCCACGCCGCCGCGATGTGGGCATTCCCGGACTTCCCGACGTTCGTGCCGCGGAGCGTCTCCGCGTTCGTGGAGGGGGTGACGATCAGCCCGCCGAACACCTGGTACCTCTACGCGCTCGCGCTGTACTTCGTCGTCGCGAAGGGCCTGCACCGACTGCCGCGCGGCGTCCTGCTGGTGGGTGCCGGCATGCTCTCGGTGGCGGTGGCCGCCGGACTGGTCGACGTGGTGAGCAACCGCGGATCGCTCCTCTACAACCTCTTCTTCTTCCTCGGAGGTGCATACCTCGCGCCGCGCATCCGTCGCTTCACCGCTCGACCGCGACCCGCACTCGCCGGGGCCCTGATCCTCGGGTACCTCGCCGCCTACGCCGTCATGCGCGTGACGGGCACGGAGACCGTTCCCGGGGTGTGGCCGACCGTGTCCGTCCTCGGGGTGGCGATGGGAATCGCGGTCGCCCCGATCCTCGCGGGCCTCCCTCTGGTCGGGCGGGGTCTGCAGGCGCTCGGCGTCCGCACCCTGCCGATCTACCTCCTGCACATGCCGCTGCTCGCGCTCGCCGACGCCGCGCTCGTGGGAGTGCTGTCCGACGCGGGGCAGGCGGTGCAGCTGATCGCGGCCCTCCTGCTCCCGATCGTGCTCACGGTGGGTCTCGTCGCCGCGTGCATCGGCCTCGATCGGCTCACCGCTCGCGACGGACTCGCCTGGCTGTGGGATCTGCCTCGTCGGCGGGCCGCGGTCGACGGCGCGCCACGCAGAGTCCCCTGGCGGACCCCGGTCGCGGTGCTGGCACTGCTGGGGGTCGGCCTCGCCGTCACCGCGGCAGCGGCGATCCCCGCTCGGCCTTCCGCGATCATCGACCGCGCCGCCACCAGCGAGGGAGAAGTCAGCATCGGCGCCGTGGGCGACATCCTGCTGTACGACGCGTCGCGCGGAATCCCGGCGGATCGCGGGCGATCGACCTTCGACGAGGTACGCCCCTGGTTCACCGAGGACCTCGTCACCGGCAATCTGGAGCAGGTGATCGCGGCGGACACCGGCGTCGACAAGTGCGGCGGGAGCGACCACTGCCTCGCGTTCCGCAGCGAGCCGGATGCCGCTGCGGCGCTGCGCGGCTTCGACGTGCTCAATCAGGCGAACAACCACAGTCACGACTTCGGCCGGAAGGGCGTCGACGAGACGAGGGCCGTTCTGCGCGCGGAGGGCATGGACGCCGTCGGGGACCGGAACGAGGTCGTCGTGACGAGGGTGGGGGAGACCACCGTGGCCCTGGTCGGCTTCGCGCCCTATGGGGGATTCAACCGGGTCACCGACCTGCGTCACGTCGGTCAGGTCGTGCGTGCGGCGGCGGAGCAGGCCGACCTCGTCGTCGTCCACGCGCACATGGGCGCCGAGGGACCGGAGGCCGACGCGGTCACCGGGGGGACCGAGCTCAGCTTCGGGGAGAACCGGGGAGATCCGCAGGCGTTCGCGCACGCGGCCGTCGACGCCGGGGCCGATCTGGTGGTCGGGCACGGCCCGCACGTCGTCCGGGGTGCGGAGTTCTACCGCGGCCGCCTCATCGCGTACAGTCTGGGCAACTTCGCGGGAGGGGGCGTCTTCGGGGCCGAGGAGGAGACGCGCTTCGGCGCCTACCTGTCGGTCCGTCTCCGTGCCGACGGAACGTTTCTCGGCGGACAGGTCCGCTCGATCCGCTTGGCGGCCGACGGCGGCGCCCCGGAGCCCGATCCGACCGGTCGGGCCGGCGCCCTGATGGACGAGCGCGGCCGGCGGGACTTCCCGGGCAGTGCTGTCGTCGTCGACGCCGACGGGTCGATCGTCCTGCCGTGAGGATAGGCTGCTGGCCATGACGGACGACGTTCGCAATGTGCACGAGGCCCTGTCCACCATCCACGAGCACTGGCAGCCGCACCGGCTGACGAGCGTCAACGACTACGACGTCAAGGTCGTGAAGCTGCAGGGCGAATTCGTCTGGCACACGCATCCCGAGACCGACGAGCTGTTCTTCGTGGTGAGCGGACGCCTGACGATCCAGCTCCGCGACCGCGACGTCGTCCTGAACCCGAACGACGTGTTCGTGGTGCCCCGGGGCGTCGAGCACTGCCCGAAAGCCGAGGAAGAGGTGCACGCGATCCTCTTCGAGCCGAAGGGCACGGTCAACACCGGAGACGCAGGCGGCGACATGACGGCGGAGCTCCAGGAGCTCGGCTAAGCCCCCGCATCGCGTCCCGTGCGTCCGCAGAACGGGCACACGGATGCCCCGCGGTGGGGGGACCACGGGGCATCCGCCGTTTGCGCGGCGGTCACGCTCGGCAGAGGAAGCGCAGCGAGGGCTGCACCGCACGTGCGGACGCTGCCGCGCACCGGCGGGGGCGAGTCTCCTCCCCCGAGGACATCGCCGCCGCCGGGGCTCAGCGCCTACGCCGTGCGACGGCGCAGCAGGCCCGCACCTCCCAGCAGCAGGAGAGCGGCGAGGGCCCACAGCCACGCGGCCGAGGCGCCACCGGTCATCGCGAGGCCGGTGGCCTCACCCGTCGCGGCGGCACCCGCAGCCCAGGGCATGCTGGTCATGCCGGCTCCGGTGCTCGGCGTCGTTCCCGGGTTCACTCCGGGGTCGGTGCCGGGGTTGGTGCCGGGGTCCGTGCCGGGGTCGGTGCCGGGGTTGGTGCCGGGATCAGTGCCCGGATCCGTGCCCGGGTCCGTTCCGGGGTTCGTGCCGGGATCGGTCACCGTGCTTTCGCCGACGACGGAGATCGCGTTCCCGCCGATCGTGATGGGAAGCGTCACGGGGAGCTCCAGCTGAGTCCCGCCGAGGATGCTGTCGTCGCCGCCGGTGGTGCTGCCTCCGGTCGCGGGTGCGGTCGGGGACGTGGTGCCGCCGGTGGTGCCGGTGACGGTGGCGTCGTCGGTGACGGAGATGGCGTTGCCGGTGACGCCGATGGGGGCGGTCACGGGTGCGACCACCTGGGTGCCGCCGAGGGTGCTGTCGTCGCCCCCGGTGGTGCTGCCTCCGGCCGCGGGTGCGGTCGGGGCCGCGGTGCCGCTGGAGGTGCCGGAGGCCTCGCTGTCGCCGAGGAGCGAGATGGCGTTGCCGCCGACGCTGACCGGGGCCGTCACCGGGGCGACGACCTGGGTGCCGCTCGCGGTGCCGTCCTCGCCCGAGGTGCTTGACCCGGTCGCGGGTGCGGTCGGGGTCGCAGTGCCGCCGGTGGTGCCGGAGGCCTCGCTGTCGCCGAGGAGCGAGATGGCGTTGCCGCCGACGGTGACAGGCGCCGTCACGGGTGCCACGGCCTGCGTGCCCCCGAGGATGCTGTCCTCACCGCCGGTGGTGCTGCCTCCGGCCGCGGGTGCGGTCGGGGCCGCGGTGCCGCCGGAGGTGCCGGAGGCCTCGCTGTCGCCGAGGAGCGAGATGGCGTTGCCGCCGACGGTGACCGGGGCCGTCACCGGGGCGACGACCTGGGTGCCGCTCGCGGTGCCGTCCTCGCCCGAGGTGCTCGACCCGGTCGCCGGGGCAGGCGCCGGTGCTGCGGCGCCCTCTCCCTCGGCGGCCGACTCGGAGTCACCGAGCAGCGAGATGGCGTTGTCGGACACGGTCACCGGGGCGTTGACCGCCACGAGAGCCTGGGTGCCCGAGAGCACACCATCCAGGCCGTCCGTGTCGAGGGAAAGCACCCCGGCCGCGTCAGGGGCCTGGGGAGCCGCGCTCTGGGGAGGAGCGGCGGCCGGGGTGCTGGTCGTGGAGTCTTCGGTGAGACTGATGGCGTTGTCCGTCACCGTGACGGGAAGGTTCACGGTCACCACGGCTTGGGTGCCGGATGCCGTGCCCTCCTCGCCGCTCGTCTGCGGAGCGGGGGCGGGAGCCGGGGCAGGGGCTGGTGCCGGTGCCGGTGCCGGAGCGGGGGCCGGGGCAGGCGCCGTGGATGCCGCGTCGCCGAGCACGGAGATCGCGTTGTCGACGACCGTGATCGGGGCGGTGATGGGCGCTACGGCCTGGGTGCCGGAGAGCAAGCCGTCGTCTCCGGATGTCTCGGCCGCATTGGCGGCCGTCGCGCCGAGCAGGGTGATCCCGCCGGCGATGAGCGTGCCCCAGAGGACGCGCTTCGCGTAGGTACGCATGATGGTTCTCCTGACGTGACTGGTCTGTCTGATGGGATGCACGCGAGGAAGTGCGCGCGCAGCACGGCATCTGTCATCCGGGTGGGATGACGTGACAGTCCGTCAGTCGGGAGAGACGTCGGTGTCGGCGACGGGGGCGCCCGGCAGGGCGTCGTCCCGTGCGCCGGCGGCCCGCTCCCAGGCACGGAGCGGGGTCGCGCCGATCTCGCTGAGGCGAGCGGGGGCGCTGGTGGAACCTCCGGCCGAGGTGGCGGAGGAAGAGGCGGGGGCGGCCGGAGCGGCCGGAGGAGCACCGAGCGGCACCGGAGCAGCGTCACCGGCGCCGACGTCCGAGGAGTGGGGCGCGGAGACCGGGCCTGCAAAGGAAGCCACGGTACGGAGCGCAGAGTGCTGGCCCGTGCTCGGGGAGGCCGACGGCGCGGGCGCAGGCTCGGGAAGCGCGGCGATCTCGTCGCGCGCCGTGGTCACACCCGCGGGGACGGAGCCCTCCGGGGTCTGCGGTGCGGCCGGCTCGTGTGGCGTGAGCACCTCGACGACCGGCGGAACGGTCTCCTCGACGACGCCGCCGATCAGGCCGGTCGTGCCATCGACGACGCCGACGACGTTCTCGACCAGGTCGATGGCGCCGGAGTCGACGACGATTCCGCCGACCAGCGGAAGGCCGCCGACGAGGTCGAGTACGGGCGCCGTGATCTGTGAGACCGGTGCAGAGCCGAGCGCGTCGGTCACGGGCTCGACGACCGTCTCGGTGGTCTCGGCGACCGCCTCGAGCACCGGGGCCGCGGTGTCTCCGACGACCGGGACCTGCGTCACCGTCTCGGTCACCGTCTCGACGAGGGCGGGAGCGGCCTCCTGCACGGGAGCGACGGTGTGGGTCACGACCGGAGCCACGACCTCGTGCACCACGGGCGCGACGACCTCCTGGACCACCGGAGTCGCCACCTGGTTCACCACCGGAGCCACGACGTCGTTCACGACCGGCTTCGTCACGGCGGTGACGGTCTCGGATACGACAGAGGTGAGGCTGTCGAGCGGACCCTTCGGCTGCTCGTCCGCGTGCGCGGATCCGCCGCCGGTGAGGACGGTCAGGGCTGCCCAGGCGAGCGCGCCGATTCCACCCCAGAGGACGGCGTGGGGTACGCCGCGTCGGGTGGTCCGAGCGTCCACGTCGTCCTCCCCCTCCGAAGGTCCACGGGTGTGTCGATGGGAGGCAGAATACTCGCGGACCCCCTGTCTGTCCAGGGGCGTTTACATCCGATTCTTCTCGTGTCAGATCGTGACGCGCCCGGCGGATTTCCGGCTTGACTTTCCCCAGGTTCTACACATGCCCCCTCCGGAGGGGAAACCTTCAACGCGCAATTTAAGCTCGTTTTCATCCACAGGGTGGGGAAACGATGAAACCCTGGTCAGGGCAATAAAAAAAGTTCGGCGTTCACACCGTCCACCGGGTTATCCACACCTGTTCTGCACAGACACTCCGAGATTGTCCGCACGCTGTCCACATGGTTATCCACAGGCCGTGTTGCACCGTGTGGAGACCGCTCATAGCGTGGTCGAGCGACCGAATGTCGGGGGCACCTGCTTGTCTGGGGATGGCCGCCGCGCGGCCGCGGTCCCCCGCACCGGCGTCTGCGGATGCGCGCGCGGGGCCCGCCTCAGAACCGTCGCATCGAAGGGAACACAGTGTCGATCGCCGACATCTCCGAGGAGCGCCTGGGAGGGCAGCGTCCGCCCGAGCGCACCCCTCCGCACGACCTCCTCGCCGAGCAGAGCGCCCTGGGCGGCATGCTCCTGTCGAAGGACGCGGTCGCCGACGTGATCGAGACGCTCAAGGGCGCCGACTTCTACATCCCCAAGCACGAGCTCATCTTCGAGGCAATCCTCTCGCTCTACTCCCACGGTGAACCGACCGACGTCGTCGCGGTCACCGACGAGCTGATCAAGACCGGTGAGCTGAACAAGGCCGGCGGCGCCGACTACCTGCACACGCTCACGTCGATCGTTCCGACCGCGGCCAACGCCGGCTACTACGCCGGCATCGTCTCCGAGCGCGCGATCCTCCGCCGCCTCGTCGACGCCGGGACGCGCATCGTCCAGCTCGGCTACGACGGCCAGGGCGACGCGACCGACATCGTCAACAACGCGCAGGCCGAGATCTATTCGGTGACCGGCTCGGAGACGGCCGAGGACTACGTGCCGCTCACGGTCGCGGTCGACGCCGCGGTCGAGGAGATCGAGGCGGCCAACGGCCGCGACGGCTCCATGACCGGCATCCCCACCGGCTTCCGCGAGCTCGACGAGCTCACCAACGGCCTGCACGGCGGGCAGATGATCGTCGTCGCCGCGCGACCCGCGATGGGAAAGTCCACGCTCGCCCTCGACTTCGCCCGTGCGGCCTCGATCGGGCACGACTTCCCCTCGATTTTCTTCTCCCTCGAGATGGGCAAGAGCGAGATCGCGATGCGTCTGCTCAGCGCCGAGGGGGCGATCCCGCTGCAGAACATGCGCAAGGGAACTCTAGACCCGCGGGACTGGACGACGGTCGCCGCCACCCGCGGCCGCATCAACGACGCCCCGCTCTACATCGACGACAGCCCGAACATGACGCTCGTCGAGATCCGGGCGAAGTGCCGACGGCTGAAGCAGCGTGCCGGTCTGCGCATGGTCATCATCGACTATCTCCAGCTCATGACGTCGGGTAAGCGCGTCGAGTCCCGCCAGCAGGAGGTCTCGGAGTTCTCCCGAAGCCTCAAGCTCATCGCCAAGGAGCTGCAGGTCCCGGTCATCGCACTGTCGCAGCTGAACCGTGGTCCCGAGCAGCGCCAGGACAAGAAGCCCGCCATCAGCGACCTGCGAGAGTCCGGATCGATCGAGCAGGACGCCGACATGGTCATCCTGCTGCACCGCGACTCGGTCTACGACAAGGACGTCCGTCCCGGCGAGGCCGACCTCATCGTGGCCAAGCACCGTAACGGTCCGACCGCGACCATCACCGTCGCCTTCCAGGGGCACTACTCCCGGTTCGCCGACATGGCGCCGGGCGGCGACTTCAACTGATCCCCGGCGTCAGCTTCCTGCGTCGGACGCCGACTCCTCGCGGAGGCTGAGCCGGACGTGGCAGGAGTGCGCGCTCGTGAACGGGATCACGCGTTCGATCTCCACGGGTCCGCCGGCTCTCGCCAGCACCGACTTCATGAGCTCCTCGTGCACCCGGCAGACCACGGTCTGGTCATCGGTCAGCAGCGTGTGGAAGCGGCAGGGGGAGAGGTCGATGGTCATCGCCTTCTCGTCGATGTCGGGCTGCAGGCCCACGTCGTCGAGGTGATGGAACAGTGCGTCGAGCTGATGCGTCGCGGCCTCGGGCAGGCCCGATCGCGTCGCCGGGAGCACCGCGCGCATGAGGTCGCCGTGGCGGATCGCCTCCTGGACCCGCCGTTCCTCGATCTCATTGGGCTCACTCGGCAGCACGGGGGAGAAGCGGAGGCGCGGTCTTCCGCGCCGACCGGTGTGCTCCACCTCGGACCGGGCGAGCCCCTCGCCCTCGAGCACGCGGAGGTGGTCGCGAAGCGTGTTCACGTGGAGGCCCATGCGGAGGGAGAGCTCGGCGAGCCCGATTCCCGGGGAGTCCATCAAGGCGGCGAGAACCCGCAGCCGACTGCTCTGCATGAGTCCGCGATAGGCGTCGGTAGGACGTGGCATGTTACCCATTATCCCCTGAGTGGGAAGCGAGGGGCCGATTTCCACGGTCACCCACCGCCGGCGGTGCGGACCGCCCGGTTAGCCTGAGGCCATGACGGGTGGACGCACGATGACGGCGCTGCGCCTGCTGCTGCCCGCTTTCCTGCTCGGGGCGACCATCGCGATCTCGTTCCTGGAGGCACCGCTGAAGTTCCTGGCTCCCGGAATCACGATCCCGCTCGGTCTCGGCATCGGTCGCCTCGTGTTCACCGCCCTCAACGTCCTCGCGGGAGCGGTGCTCCTCGTGTTGACGGCGGTCAGCGTCCGTGCCCGTGCCGGGCGCTCCTCGGCTCTGCTGCTCGGCGGGCTGTGGCTGGTGTTCCTCGTCGAGGTCATCGTCATCCGCCCGATCCTCAATCGGCGCAGCGACCTCGTCATCACAGGGCAGGAGGCTCCGGGAACGGATGGCGCGCACTACGCCTACATCGTCGCGGACGTGACGATGGTGGTGCTGCTCGTGGCGTTCCTCGTGGTCACGGTGCGCGCGGTGCTGCCGCCGCGCGCGTCCTCACCGACGACCGGCGTCTAGGACGCGTCGGACGCCGCGGATTCCAGCAGTCGGCGCGCGCTGTCCCGAGCCGTCGCGAACGGCTCCGCGAACGTCCCCATGCCGACGGTGACGATCGCGCCTTCATAGAGGAGCATGAGCGTCTCGGCGAGCCGGTCCGGGTCGTGGAACCCGGCCTCACCGCAGAGCTCAGCGAAGACCGCGAGCAGCCACTCCTTCTCGCGACGAGCCTCGGCGAGCACCAGCGGGGCGTCCCCGGGGCCGTCGATCTCGGCGCGCGCGTTGATGGCGCTGCATCCCTTGGTGCTGTGGTCCGGCACCCAGGAGATGGCGGCATCGAAGATCGCGAGCACGCGGGCGGGCCCCGGCTCCGGGACCCGTGCGAGGTGAGCGGCGACGTGATCCCGCCAGCGGGCGTCCCGGTGCTGCAGGTAGGACACGACGAGCGCTTCCTTCGATCCGAAGCGGTCGTACAGGGTCTTCTTCGTCACCCCGGCCGCAGCGGCGATGGTGTCGACCCCGACGGCGTGGATGCCGCGCTCGTAGAAGAGGTCGGAGGCGGCGTCGAGCACGCGGCGCGCCCCGGGCGTCAGCGGCGGCAGCTCCGGCACGGTTGTCGACATGCAGCGAGTATACCAACCTGTATAGTGACGGGATGAGTAAACAGATCGGTATACTCTCCCGGGTCGTGACCGCGGGTGCGGCGGTGGCCTTCGTCCTCACGTGGAGCTCGGGATTCCTCATCCCCGCGGTCGCCACCGCGGACGTCGACCCGCTGACGCTCCTGGTCTGGCGGTTCACGCCGCTCGCCGTCCTGCTCGTGGTCCTCGCCGCGATGTCCGGAGCGACGAAGGGGATGACCGCGCGGGAACTCGGTGTCCAGGCGGTCATCGGCGCGCTCGCCCAGTTCGGTTACTGCGCTGCGGTGTACGCAGCCGTCGCGACGGGGATCGCCACCGGCACCGTCGCGCTGATCGACGCGGTCCAGCCGCTGCTCGTCGCCGTGCTGGTCGGGCCGGTGCTGGGCCTCCGTGTGCGGGGCGCCCAGGTGGCGGGACTGGTGATCGGGGCGGTGGGGGTGCTGCTCGTGGTGCAGTCCCAGTTCGGCGCGGGCTCCGCGCCGCTCGTCGCCTATCTGCTTCCGGCGGCGGCGATGGTCTGCCTCGTGATCGGCACGCTGGTGCAGCGGCGGACGGCCGTGCGCACGGGGGTGCTGCTGACCCTGACCATCCACGTGAGCGTGACCGCCGTGCTGCTTCTCGTCATCGCCGCGCTCGCCGGGGCACTCGTGCCGCCGGCGCGACCGTCGTTCTGGATCGCCATGGTCCTGACCGCCGTCTTCCCCACGCTCGGCGCCTATGGCCTCTACTGGTGGCTGCTGCGCCGGGTCGGCATCACCGCACTGCAGGCGCTGCTCTTCCTCGTCGCCCCGGCGACCGCGATCGGCGGGGCGCTGCTGCTCGGCGAACCCCTCACGGCGATCACGCTCGGCGGGTTCGTGCTGTGCGGCGCCGGGGTGACCGCGGTGCTCGTGAGCGAGGCGCGGAACCGGGGCGCAGAGGTGGAGGGAGGCTCCGCGACGCAGGGTCAGGGCCGGACGCGGACCGCCCGGCCCTCGAAGGTCACCACATCGCCGTCGCGGAGCTGACGCCCGCGGCGCCGGTCCACCTCGCCGTTCACGGTGACGTAGCCGTCGATGATGACCTCTTTCGCGTCGCCGCCCGAGTCCAGCAGTCCCGCGAACTTGAGGAACTGGCCGAGGCGGATGACCTCGCCGCCGATGGAGACCTCGTCGATCGGATCGGAGTTCGTCATCCTTGCATGCTAGCCGTCAGGGCCGCGGTCACTCGTCGACGTCGGTGCCGACGACCGCGAACGAGGCGTCGAAGGAGATGTCGATCGAGCGGTTGTCCGTGGTGAGGACGGAGGCGTCGTAGGGGCTGACATCGTCGGAGTCCACATCGAGGTCGGTGATCATCCCCTCGGCCTCGGCGAGGGCGGCGTCGACGAGAGTGCGGATGGTCTCCTCGTCCAGCGTGAGAGTCGGTCCCTTGTCGTCGTCGTCTGCGGCGTCGGTCGACACCACGGTCGCGGTGAGGTCGTCGTCCACGCGCACCTCGGTCTCGTCCCCGGCGGACGTGGTCAGCTGCACTTCCCACGTTCCGTCGCGCTTCGCGTCGATCGAGGTGACCTCGCCCTCGGCGGCGTCCTGGGCGGCGGCGGCGATCGCGAGGAGCTCGTCGACGTCGTCGGTGCCGATGCCGGTGACAGGGCCGCGGTCGCCCCGGTCTCCGCTCGGGCGGGCATCCTCATCGCCGCGGTGGTCACCGCGCGGGCCGTGGTCGCCCTCGTGTCGGGGGCCCTCCATGGCGGGGCGGTCGTCGTCGTCGCCGAACTCGTCGCCGATCGCGGCACCCACCGCGACGCCTCCGCCGGCGAGCAGCACCGCGGCCGCGATCCCGCCGCCGATCAGGAGCGCGCGCTTA
>NZ_RBLT01000119.1:0-1034 GCF_003989315.1 Microbacterium sp. HSID17254 | reverse complement strand
TGCGCAACCTGCACCCCCCGTTCGACGAGCCGCGCACCGTGCCCTCGGGCGTCCAGTACGACTCCGGCGACTACGAGACCTGCATGCGCACGGCGATGGAGCTCGTCGACTACGCGGAGCTGCGCGAGGAGCAGCGCACCCGGCGCGAGTCCGGCGACGCGGTGCAGATCGGCATCGGCTTCGGCAACTTCACCGAGTCCGGCGGGCTGGCACGGTCCAAGGTGGCGGCCGGGCTCCGGCTGGAGTCGGGCGGCTGGGGGCAGGCCACCGGCCGGAGGACGACGAGCGGCAGGGTCGAGGTCGTCACCGGCACGTCCCCGCACGGGCAGGGCCACGAGACCGCCTGGTCGCAGATCGTGGCCGACCGTCTCGGCGTGCACCCCGACGACGTCGAGGTGCTGCACGGCGACACCCTGGTCGCGCCGTTCGGGCGCGACACCTACGGCTCTCGCAGCCTCGCCGTCGGCGGCACCGCGGTGCACCTGGCAGCCGGCAAGGTGCGGGACAAGGCGATGCAGATCGCCGCGCACCTGCTGGAGGCCGACGAGTCCGACCTGGAGTTCACCGGGGGCCGGTTCTCGGTGACGGGGACGGCCGGGCCGTCGGTGACCATCCAGGAGGTGGCGGGCGCGGCGTCGCTGGCGAACGACCTGCCCGAGGGGATGGATCCCAACCTGACCGCGGACTCGGCGTTCGACCCGCCGAACTTCACCTGGCCGTTCGGCACGCACGTCTGCGTCACCGAGGTCGACACCGAGACCGGGTTCACCCGGATCCGCCGCTACGTCGCCGTCGACGACTGCGGGGTCGTGGTGAACCCGACGATCGTCGAGGGCCAGCTGCACGGCGGCATCGCGCAGGGCATCGGGCAGGCCCTCTACGAGCACGCCACCGTCGACGAGGCCGGCAACCAGACAGCGGGCAACCTGGCGTCCTACACCGTGCCCGCCGCGACGGACCTGCCGCGCTTCGAGCTGGAGCAGCTGGTCACGCCGTCGCCGACGAACCCGATGGGGGTCAAGGGGATCGGCGAG
>NZ_RBLT01000118.1:0-1040 GCF_003989315.1 Microbacterium sp. HSID17254 | reverse complement strand
ATGTAGAACTCCGGCGTCGGGCCAGCGGAGACGTGGCAGGGGTCGAAGGCCGCGAAGAACCAGATGCGGTTGATCTCGAACAGCCCGGAGACGATGGCAAAGATGCCAGCGACAATGAAGAAGAACGCGCCACCCTTGGCCGCGAACTGCGGCATGATCCGGACACCGACCACGTTGTTCTCAGTCCGGCCCACTCCGGGGAACTGGGTGTGCTTCTGATACCAGACAAGGCCGAGGTGGACTGCGACCAGGGCGAGCAAGATCCCGGGAAGAATCAGCACGTGGATGATGCAGAGCCTGCGGATGATCTCGGTATCACCGGAGTCCCCGTCGAACAGCGCCCAATGCGACCAGCTCCCAACGACCCCAACCGACAGGCATATACCACACCCGACCCGCACTCCGACCCAGGAGTGGCGCCAGCCGGTCCGCGAGTATCAACCGAAAACCGCTACGGGAGCGAGCCGACTCAGATTGATCCCGATCGTCCAGTTGGCCTACCGAGGCTTACGGAACGCTCCAGTGAAGAACACCCGGAACATGTGGCACAGCATCGACGCCACGAACAGCAGGGCAGACCAGTGGTGTAGCTGACGCATGAACAGCCCACCGCGAACCTCGAAGGTCAGCGCGAGTGCTGACTCGTAGGACCGGGACATGTGTACGCCGCGGAGCGGGTCGTAGGGGACGTTGTAGACGACCTCTTCCATCGAAGGGACGAAGAACAGCGCCAGGTAGACCCCCGAGAGGATGACGATGATGAAGCTGTAGAGCGCGTTCTCGCCCAGCATGCACGACCCGTGGGCTGCGAAGACCTCGTTGAGCGGCTGACGCCGCCCCGCGGCCGGGTGATCCCGCTGGTCGGCTTGTTCCAGGGCCTCGACGGCCCGCTCCTCCACCGGTAGCCCCCTGCCCGAGGCCGTGACGCTGTGATCATGTCCCCGCGCTCCCTCCCCGTTGCCCCCCTGGCCCTACGCACCGCCCGTGCGGTCCCGCTGACACGCCGCCCTACGTCGCAGCGGCGGCCACGTAGCACTGCC
>NZ_RBLT01000117.1:0-1055 GCF_003989315.1 Microbacterium sp. HSID17254 | reverse complement strand
CCGACGAACAGCTGCGCGCGGACCGGCTGGTGACCGCCGACAACGCCGCCGCGATCCTCGACACCGACCGGCGGCACTTCGACATCTGCGTCGAAGCCGGGTGGATCAGCCCCACCGCCCACCACAACATGCAGATCAGCCGCTACCGCTCGGTGTCGGTACCGCTCTACCGCCGCGGCGACGTCGACGCGCTCCTGCAGCGCCCCGACCTGAACTGGCACCAGGTCCGCGAGACCCCGAAGGGCACACGGTCCCCGCTGCTCGATGTCGCCGGGGGCCGGGCACCGACCCGCGCGACGCTGATCCGGGCGTTCCTGCGGGACTTCGGAACCGAGCACTGCATCGGGGTGTGGGCCTGGTGGGTGCCCGGACCCGACGTGTGGGAGATCGACTGGGAACGCCTCGACGGCGGCCCGGCCCAGCCCGAGGTGCTCACCGCGATCCAGGCCCGACCCGCGCTGGCCCGCTACCTCCCTGACATCCGGCTGCACCCCGCCGCCGGCGCCGCGGTGCGGTTCGCCCGCGCGATGCTCGAACCCGGCCGCGCGGTCATCCTCGACACCGAGACCACCGACCTGCACGGCGCGATCTGCGAGATCGCCGTGATCGACGCCTGCACCGGCCGCACCCTGCTCGACACCCTGGTCAACCCCGGCACCCCGATCCAGCCCGGCGCCCAGATGATCCACGGCCTGCGCGACAGCGACGTCACCGCCGACGGCGTCCCCGACTGGCCCACCGCCTACCGGCGGCTCCTGCGCGTGACCCGCAACCGGACCGTGCGCGCCTACAGCGCCGACTACGGCCTGGGCGTCATCACCCACGACTGCCACCGCCACGGGATCCGCCGCACCCGCCTCGCCGACCCCCAGCACTGGGCCGACGTCATGCTCCCCCGCTCCGACCACGCCCACACCCGCCACCGCCTGCCCAACGACGGCGGTCACCGCGCACTCGACGACGCCACACAGACCCGCCGACATCTGCTGCGCATGACCGCCCCCTGCCCCCACGAATCGGCCGGAAAGCCCAAGCCCAACCGTCGAGGAAGGGGG
>NZ_RBLT01000116.1:0-1058 GCF_003989315.1 Microbacterium sp. HSID17254 | reverse complement strand
GGACTCACCCTGCACCTGCGCGCCGAACTGGCCGCTGGCCGAGGGCGGCATCACCACCGACGGGCCGCTGACCGTCGTCCTGCGGTTCACCCGGCCCTACGCCGCGGTGATCAACGCGATGCCGGTGACGAACGTGAACTGGATCGCCTCGCCCTCCGCGCTCGCGGCCAAGGGCGAGGACGCCTTCGCGATCGAGCCGGTCGGCGCCGGGCCCTTCACCGTGGTGTCCACCCAGCGCAGCTCCGAGCTGGTGCTGGAGCGCAACCCGGACTACTTCAAGCAGGGGCTGCGCTACCTGGACCGGCTGACCTTCCAGTCGAGCGGCGGCGACCAGCCCGCCTACCAGGCACTGCTGGCGGGGCAGGCGCAGGCGTACGAGGGACTGACCACGACGCCGCTGCTGGAGCAGGCGCAGTCGCAGGGGCGGCTGGCCGTGACGGTGCAGCCCGCGACGTCGCCCTACGTCGTCCAGCTCAACACCCGGGCCGCGCCGTTCGACGACCCGCGGGCCCGGGAGGCGATCTACGCCGCCACCGACTTCGACGCGATCGTGCAGGGCCTGTTCCGCGGCCGGTACCCCGTCAGCCAGAGCTTCACCGGTCCGGGCGGGCTGTTCCACACCGAGAACGTCCCCGGCTACACCGGCCACGACCCGGAGCGGGCGCGACAGCTCGTCGCGGAGCTCGGCGGGCTGCAGGTCGACCTCGGGACGCTCGGGTCCTACGTGGCGGAGCAGGTCATGACCGCGCTGCAGACGCAGTGGCAGGAGGCGGGCATCACCGTCCGGACCGAGACCTACGAGCTGTCCACGCTGGTCCAGGAGTTCAACGGTGGCTTCTGGCAGGCGATGCTGCAGACCGCCGGGTCGTGGGACCCGGCCGCCGGGGTCGGCGTCAACTTCCGGTTCGACTCGGACAGCCCGTTCTCCGGGGTCGCCGATCCCGCGCTGGACGCGCTGTTCGACCAGGCAGCCGCCTCGGTCGATCCCGCGCAGCGCCAGGAGCTCTACGACCGGGCCGGCGGTCTGATCGCCGAGAAGCACTACGGTCCGTTCGGTC
>NZ_RBLT01000115.1:0-1059 GCF_003989315.1 Microbacterium sp. HSID17254 | reverse complement strand
GACGCCGTCGCGACGGCCGAGCACCGCGTCGAGCGCCGTCGAGCTGCGCTGCCACGGATCTCCTACCCCGCGACGCTGCCGGTCTCCGCACGCCGCGAGGAGATCGCCAACGCGATCCGGGACCACCAGGTCGTGATCGTCGCCGGGGAGCCCGGCTCCGGGAAGACGACGCAGCTGCCGAAGATCTGTCTTGAGCTGGGGCGCGGTGTGCACGGGATGATCGGGCACACCCAGCCGCGGCGGCTCGCCGCGCGCACCGTCGCCACCCGGATCGCCGAGGAGCTGGGTGTCGAGCTCGGCGGGGCGGTCGGCTGGAAGGTCCGGTTCACCGACGCCGTCGGCGACTCGACCATGGTCAAGCTGATGACCGACGGCATCCTGCTGGCCGAGCTGGCCGGCGACAAGGACCTGCTGGCCTACGACACGCTGATCATCGACGAGGCCCACGAGCGCAGCCTCAACATCGACTTCATCCTCGGGTACCTGACCCGGCTGCTCCCCCGCCGGCCCGACCTCAAGGTCGTCATCACCTCCGCCACGATCGACCCGGAGCGCTTCGCGCGGCACTTCGGCGCGGCCACCGGGGGCGAACCCGCACCGATCGTGGAGGTCTCGGGCCGCACCTTCCCGGTGGAGGGGCGGTACCGGCCCGTCGTCGACCCCGACGACCCCGACGCCGACCCCGACCGGGAGCTGGACGACGCGATCGGCGACGCCGTCGTCGAGCTGCAGCGCGAGGGCCCCGGCGACGTGCTGGTGTTCCTGCCCGGTGAGCGCGAGATCCGCGAGGCCACCGAGTCCCTGGAGCGGCGCAACCTGCGGAACACCGAGATCCTGCCGCTCTACGCCCGCCTCTCGACGGCCGAGCAGCAGCGCGTCTGGGCGCCGCACGCCGGCAACCGGGTCGTGCTGGCCACCAACGTCGCCGAGACCTCGCTGACCGTCCCCGGCGTCCGCTACGTCGGCGACACCGGCACCGCGCGCATCTCGCGCTACTCGCGCCGGCTCAAGGTGCAGCGGCTGCCGATCGAGAAGATCTCCCAGGCCTCGGCGAACCAG
>NZ_RBLT01000114.1:0-1075 GCF_003989315.1 Microbacterium sp. HSID17254 | reverse complement strand
GCTCTGCCCTCGCAAGACCAACTCCGGCTGGCCGACGAGGCCCTCCAGGAGGAGGTGCTCAGGAAGACCGCTTGACCTCGTTGCCGCTCGAAGCGGCGCCACGACAATCGAACATCTGGGCTGAGTGCATACCCTGAAATGCGCTAGGGCCCGTCCCTCCCGCGAAGAGGAACGGGCCCAACGTAACGGGGTTCGGAGCGCCAACTCCTACACCCAGCCCCTCCCAGAAGGGAGGCGCAACGCTTGCCTGCGCGCCCTCATAGTAGCGCGCGTCCCGAAGTTCGCACAGCACCATCTCGCTGTGCGTCCCGCGAGTCGAACCCCAACCCGGGCCTTCGACTCCTCATGCAGCCAGTTCTGCCTCTTCCGGCAGGGCTGCCGGCGTCCTGGTCGACCCATCCGGGGATCGAACTCCCCCGGATGTGCGTCAGCTGCCGACGTCGGTCGGGAACCGCGCGCAACACTCCACTCAGGTCGTTCGTATGCGCACCGTGCTGGTTCGCCTGCGGTGGCGACGTCTCCCCTGCCGAGCTCACTGCCTCCCTCGAGGCCGACGTCGCGTCGGCCGACGAGCTGCTGTCCGCTGCTGCGACGCTGCTCCCCCGCACCGCGCTGGACTGGTATCGCGCCTTGCTGGGCTCGTCCTGGTATCAGCAGGTACGTCGCGACGCCGCTGAGCGGTTGCGCGGGCTGCTGGCCGAGCTCGCCCGCCGCGCCGACTGTAACGACCACACCAGCTGGCCCACCTGCGAGCGCCTGCACAAGGCCATCGGGTGGCGCCGGCGCAGCACCGCTCGCTGGCTCGCCGAACTGCAGCGCCATGGCTGGCTGCTGCGCGTCGAGGGAGGCACCACCCCTCAGTTCCGTCCACTCGCGCGGCAGCATCTCGCCGGCAACCGGGCCGCGGTCTACCAGCTAAGAGTGCCCGCCGCTGAGGCGGCCGAGCAGGCCATCCCGACCGTGCCGGACCCACGTGCCCAGAGCAGTGAGCACGAAGTGCCACAGACCCACACAGACACAACTGGGACCCCAACACCAACACTTAAAGATCCTTCTAAGACTTCTACAGGGGTTC
>NZ_RBLT01000113.1:0-1078 GCF_003989315.1 Microbacterium sp. HSID17254 | reverse complement strand
GGCGGGGTCGCCGCCCGGGAGTCCGCGGGCGGTCGCCGGGTCGGTGGCCGGCGCACCGGAGGTGGGGGGTGGGTTCATGCGAGGGATCGCCTCACTCAGTCAGCTCAGGCGGATGCGCGGGTCGAGGTAGGCGTAGAGGATGTCCACGAGCATGGACAGCAGCACGTAGGCCACCACGCTGTAGACGACCACCGCCATGATCACCGGTGCGTTGTTGTTCGTGACGGCACGGGCCAGCAGGAAGCCGGCGCCGTTGTACTGGAACACCGTCTCGGTGACGATCGCGCCGCCGATGTAGGTCCCCAGGGTCAGCCCGACGAACGTGACGACCGGCAGCAACGACGTCCGCATCGCGTGCTTGCCGATGACCGTGCGCTCGGACAGGCCCTTGGCGCGCGCGGTGCGGATGTAGTCGGCCTGCAGGACCTCCAGCATCGACCCTCGCATCAGGCGGGCGACGAACGCCGACTCGATGATCGCGAGGGTGAACGCGGGCAGGATCACGTCCCAGTACCAGGGCACCTGTTCGAGGAAGCTACGCGGTACCGGCGGGAACGGGCCGACCCCGGAGACGTTCGCGACCAGGAAGATCGCGACGACGAAGACCGGGATGCCGATGCCCACGGTGGACACGACGGTGACGAACACGTCCCAGAACGAGTATCGGCGCACCGCGGCGATCACGCCGGCCGTCACCCCGAACAGGACGAGGAACACCAGTGCCACGACGGACAGCAGGATCGTGTTCGGGACGGTCTCGGCGAGCAGCTGGGAGACCGGCCGGCGCTGGTCGAAGTCGAGACCGAAGTCGCCGGTGACCATGTTGCCCAGGTAGTTCACGAACTGCACCGGCAGCGGCTGGTCGAGGCCGAACTTGGCGCGGTTGATGGCGGCGACCTCGGGTGGGACGACCTTCCCCCCCGTGGAGGCCAAGGGGTCCCCGCGCGAGACCGTCGAGAGGCAGATCAGGAACGCGGTGCCGACTCCGACCAGGATCCCCTCGAGCACCCGCCGGCGAACGACCCGGCCCATGGCAGCACCGCCTGTCGCGCGGTGGCGCCGCCGCCCGCGCGCCCGC
>NZ_RBLT01000112.1:0-1087 GCF_003989315.1 Microbacterium sp. HSID17254 | reverse complement strand
ATCAGGAAGCACCTCCTACCGAGACCAGCGCCAGCGGAGCCGCGTCCCCGGAGGCGCGGTGTCGCAGGTCGGCCGCCTGCCGGATGAGGCGTCGGCCCGTACGATCCGAGACGCCGAACTCGGCTCCTACCGAGCGCCCGGTCAGCTCCTCACCCGCGTTCAGACGTCGGGCGAGGGCCTGCACACGGGGCTCAGTGGTTCGGCCGGCCTCCGGCGCCTCGTCGACCTGAGCAGCTCGTCGCTGGACACCATCGGACTGCTCGGCAGCAGCCGAACGCGGCGCCGCCGCGACATCAGGAGCGTCGGCCCACCAGTCCAGCGAGTGGTCGTCCTCGCGTTCCTCGACCTCGTCCAGGTAGCCGATGACGATCGGTTCGCCAGGCCCAGCCGGAGCGTCCGATGCAGCGACGGGCTGACTGATCGAGCCCCGTCGTGGCCCAGACCGGCAAGCGACGAGTGCGACCAGCTCCAAGGTGATCGCCAGAGCCAGGGGCGGGAACAGCGCCACCGCGACAGCCTCTGGCCTGGCCTGGGCTGGGCGACTGCGGCGAGGTTGGCCAGGATCGTGACGACCATGCCGAAGCCGAACGCGAGCCAGGGGAACACACCCGCGGGATCGCCGCGGTGACGGCGCACCCAGATCACGACCAACGCCGCGACGAGCATCCCGTCCACGCTCAGCGGCAGCCACGGCGCCATCACCGGGTCGCCGTTGGTCGCGATGACGTCGCGGGCGTGTCGATAGGAGGCGACAGCGGCCGGAACACCGACCGCGCCGACCGTGCTGAGGGCGAGCAGCGCGGGCCACGTCCGGCTCCACCAGTGGTGTGCGGGCGCAGCGCTCTCATCGGGGGTCTCGGCCGTCGGCCAGCCCCAGTTCGCAACCGCCGCCTGAGTGTCCGCCGGGGTGCTCACGCCGCCTCCGTCCCGGTCCGCCCCTCGGCGCGAACCGCGCGCCGATCAGCCGCGGTGAGCCCACCCGCAACGCCGTACGGCAGCTCCATCCCGAGCACCACCGCCCGGCAGCCGGCAAGCAGCGGGCGGCAGCCACACCCCCGCAGTGCCCGCCGCTCCCCGCCGTGGGGCC
>NZ_RBLT01000111.1:0-1097 GCF_003989315.1 Microbacterium sp. HSID17254 | reverse complement strand
GCCGCCGGAGGTCATGGCCGCGCTCGGTGACAAGGCCAGGGCCAAGGCGCTGATGGCCGCGGCCGGGGTGCCCGTCCTGGCCGGCAGCGAGGGCGCGGTGACCGGGCCGGAGGAGGCCGGCACGGTGCTGAACCGGGTCGGCCTGCCGCTGATCGTGAAAGCGGTCGCCGGTGGCGGCGGCCGGGGGATGACTGTCGTGCACCGGGTCGAGGATCTCGCTCCCGCCGTCCGGCGGACCTCGGCGCAGGCACGCGCCGTCTTCGGCGACCCCGCCGTCTATCTGGAGCGCTACGTGACCGGCGCCCGGCACGTGGAGATCCAGGTGCTCGCGGACGACCACGGCGAAGTGACCGCCGTTGGCGGCCGAGACTGCTCCATCCAGCGGCGCCACCAGAAGCTGGTCGAGGAGGCGCCGGTGCCGGGACTCCCGGCCGAGCTGGGCGAGCGGATCGCGGCAGCGGCGACCGCGGGAATGCGCGCGGTGGGATTCCGCGGGGCCGGAACCGTGGAGTTCCTGCTCACCGACGGCGGGGAGTTCTCGTTCCTCGAGGTGAACAGCAGGATCCAGGTGGCGCACCCGGTCACCGAGATGACCACCGCGCTGGACCTCGTCCAGCAGCAACTGCTCATAGCCGCGGGCGAGCGGGGACCCGGCCCGGTCACCGCCCCGTCCGGGGCGGCCATCGAGTGCCGGATCAACGCCGAGGACCCGGATCGGGCCTGCGCACCGACACCGGGCCGGATCGAGCGGCTCATGCTGCCCGGTGGCCCCTTCACCCGGGTCGACTCGCACGTAGGAGCGGGCGACGAGATCGGGCCCCACTACGACTCGCTCCTGGCCAAGATCGTGACCTGGGGTCCCGACCGCGAGTCGGCTCGCCGCAGAATGCTCCGCGCGCTGGACGAGACGGTGGTGACCGGGCCGGGCTTGAGTACGACGGTCGGTTTCTTGAGCGGGATCCTGGACGCCCCCGACTTCCGGGCGGCCCGGCACACCACCGCCACGCTGGACTCGCGGCCGGTCCCGGCCGGCATGCGGTGAGCGCCAGCGGCGCGGTCGTCGTACTCGGGGCGTCCGGGTACCTCGGCTCGCACGT
>NZ_RBLT01000110.1:0-1099 GCF_003989315.1 Microbacterium sp. HSID17254 | reverse complement strand
GACCCGCGCGACGTGGGGGAGCGGATGCTCAACGACGCCTCGACCGTCGCCGACTGGACGGGGCTCATCCGGGGCCAGCTGGAGCGGTTCGTGTCCTTCGACGACGCGCCGACCGGCGCCGTGGCCGTCAACAACCTGGACTGGACCGGACAGCAGCCGGTCCTGGAGTTCCTGCGCGACCTCGGCAAGCACTTCCCGGTCAGCACGATGATCTCGCGCGACACCGTGCAGCGCCGCCTCGCCGTCGACGGGATGTCCTACACCGAGTTCAGCTACCTGCTTCTCCAGGCGCAGGACTACCTGCATCTGTACCGCGAGTTCGGGGTGCGGCTGCAGATCGGCGGGTCCGACCAGTGGGGCAACATCGTCGGCGGTGTCGACCTCGTGCGCCGGGTGACCGGTGACCACGTCCACGCGTTGACCCTGCAGCTGGTCACCGACTCCGAGGGTCGCAAGTTCGGCAAGTCCACCGGGGGCGGCAACGTCTGGCTCGACCCGGAACGCACCTCGCCGTACGCCTGGTACCAGTACTTCGTGAACGTCGCCGATGCCGACGCGATCGCCTACCTCAAGCTCTTCACCTTCCTCGACCGCACCGAGATCGAGGCCCTGGAGACCGAGCTCGTCGAGAAGCCGCATCTGCGTGGCGCGCAACGACGTCTCGCCGCCGAGCTCACGACGCTCGTGCACGGGGAGGACCAGACCCGGCAGGTGACGACGGCGAGCCAGGCCCTCTTCGGTCGCGCGGAGCTCACCGATCTGGACGCGGCCACACTCGGCGCCGCGCTCGCCGAGGTACCGACGGCCGACGCCGGCCCGGCCGACACGATCGTCGACCTGCTCGTCGCCACCGGTCTGACCGACAGCAAGGGTGCCGCTCGCCGCGCCGTGAAGGAGGGCGGCGCGTACGTCAACAACGTCAAGGTCGTCGACGAGGAGTGGGTCCCGGGTCCCGGGGACGTCCGCGACGGCGGCTGGCTGGTGGTGCGGCGGGGGAAGCGCAACCTGGCCGGTGTGCGGGTCGGGTCGGCGTGATCTGCCGCTGACCTGCAGGAACGTCGAGAAGGTACCCCCCTGTGAACCGCCTCCGAGCCGTCCT